>NZ_JBATKE010000132.1:0-30005 GCF_049669105.1 Eudoraea sp. | reverse complement strand
GGATAACCTTATTACCGGGGACCTAAAAAACATAGAGCATTTATTTCCTTTGGAACAATTTGTGTTTTACCATCATGATGTAACAAACTTTGTTCATATTCCAGGAAAGCTCGATTATATTTTACACTTTGCTTCACCCGCCAGCCCAATAGACTACCTCAAAATCCCCATAGAAACATTAAAGGTAGGGTCATTAGGAACACTTAATCTTCTGGGATTGGCCAAAGAAAAGAATGCCACTATTCTTGTTGCCTCTACCTCTGAAGTATATGGCGATCCATTGGTACATCCACAAAATGAGGATTATTATGGCAATGTTAGTCCTGTTGGCCCCAGAGGTGTTTACGATGAAGCAAAACGGTTTATGGAATCCATCACTATGGCCTACCATCGCTTTCACGGGGTTGATACCAGGATTGTTAGGATATTTAACACCTATGGTTCAAGAATGCGATTAAACGATGGTCGCGTGGTCCCCGCCTTTATGGGACAGGCACTGCGGGGTGAGGACCTTACCGTTTTTGGAGATGGCAAACAAACCCGTTCTTTTTGCTATATAGATGATCAGGTTGAGGGAATCTATAGGTTACTTATGAGTGATTATACAGATCCAATCAATATCGGGAATCCGCATGAAACCACCATAAAAGAATTTGCAGAGGAAATCATTAAACTTACAGGAACAGCTCAAAAAGTAATCTATAAACCATTACCTAAAGATGACCCTACGCAACGACAACCAGATATTACAAGGGCCAGGGAAATTTTAAACTGGGAACCTAAAGTGGATAGATCAGAAGGCCTAAAAAAAGTGTATGAATATTTCAAATCGTTGACTCCAGAGGAATTGCTAGATAAAGAGCATAGGGATTTTTCCGGGATTACATAGATTATTATTGCTCAAAACGTATTTTTGCGCAAACTTTAAATTATGAATATCCTTATTCTTGGGTCAGGAGGCCGCGAACATGCAATTGCATGGAAACTCAATCAAAGCCCTAAATTGTCTAAACTTTTTATTGCGCCAGGTAACGCTGGTACAGCTAAAATTGGAAAGAATATACCAATAGGTGTAAATGATTTTGAAAGTGTAAAGAAATCAGTGCTTTCGGAAAGTATTGATATGCTGATTGTAGGCCCTGAAGATCCGTTAGTGAATGGAATTCACGACTTTTTCCTTAATGATCCTGAACTCAAAAATATTGCTGTTATTGGACCCCAAAAGGCCGCTGCAACATTGGAAGGCAGTAAAGAATTTGCCAAGGAATTCTTATTCAGACACAATATCCCAACCGCTGCTTATCAAAGTTTCACTTCTGATAACTTAATAGACGGATATGCGTTTCTAGAAACATTGAAGCCGCCTTATGTTTTAAAGGCAGATGGGTTGGCGGCTGGCAAAGGGGTTCTTATTTTGAATGATTTACAAGAGGCCAAAGATGAACTGAAAACCATGCTGATCGATGCTAAATTCGGCAGCGCAAGTGCCACTGTGGTTATCGAGGAGTTCTTGGCAGGGATTGAGTTAAGTGTTTTTGTATTGACCGATGGTCAAGGATATAAAGTGTTGCCTACAGCCAAAGATTATAAAAGAATTGGAGAGGGAGATACAGGATTGAATACAGGGGGCATGGGAGCCATTTCACCGGTCCCTTTCGTTAGCGAAGAATTCTTAGAAAAAGTCCATAAGCGTATTATCAAACCAACCATTGAAGGCTTAAATAAGGATCAACTGCCTTATAAAGGGTTTATTTTTATTGGTTTAATAAAAGTAGGAGACGATCCTTTTGTTATTGAGTATAATGTGCGTCTCGGGGATCCTGAGACCGAAGTTGTAATTCCAAGGATAAAAAATGATCTGGTTGACTTATTTACTGCAGTGGCCGCTGGTACACTGAATTCAATTGAACTGGAAATTGATGAAAGGACAGCAACAACTGTGATGTTGGTTTCCGGTGGTTACCCACAGGCTTATAACAAAGGGATAGAAATTAAAGGTATAGACCAGGTAGATGAGGAGTCCATTGTTTTCCATGCAGGAACCCAACTGAAGGAGCAAAAAATCCTGACTAATGGCGGCCGGGTTATGGCTGTTACTTCCTTTGGGAAAAATTTTAGGGAGGGACTTAACAAATCTTATCAAAATATTGATAAAATTCACTTTGATAATATGTACTACAGAAAAGATCTGGGTTTTGATCTATAGTAACTAATTCTTTAGGTTGACGATTCCTATTTAGCTGTATTAAGAAAGCTAAATATCAAATTTTATAAGTACGAATGGGAAGTAATGCTCTTATCTTCTTCTCCGCTATCGTCAAACTTTTTAAGTTGCATCAGCCAGTATATCATCGCAGTAGCTCCTAATAATACAAAGATCCAGTTTACAGCATTGGAAGTCCACCAGTTAGACATAAATCGAAAAAAATCATAAGGCCAGAAAAGTCCGTTTACGAATAAATCTTCTATGCCCTCAAAAAATGCTCTCATCTTGGTTATATTTACATTACAAAAATATAAAAACCCGGGATGATTTCAGGCATTTTTGGAAAAACAAAACCAATAAACTTCATTATTATACTTGGTTTTTTGTTTGTATTCTATTGGTTTGTCCATTTTGTGCTCTATCAGAACCACTATGAACCGGAACAATTTGTAATTAAATTTGTTGTTCTTGGCATTCTATTGTTTAGTGTTTTTATAGTTGATTTTATTGTAAAACGAAATCAAATTACTGCTACAAATTCATATGCCATTCTTTATTTTACTTTGTTAATAATTATTTTCCCTGAAGTTTTACTGGATGATAATGCTATATTCTGCAGTTTTTTTCTCTTATTGGCAATACGAAGGCTTATTAGCCTGAAATCCTTGAAGAATATTAAACTCAAGGTATTTGATGCTACAATCTGGACCTTAGTTGCAAGCCTTTTCTATGATTGGGCGATTTTATATCTCATTTTGGTCTGTATTGCTATTTATTTCTACGAGCCCAAGAATATTAAAAACTGGTTAGTTCCTCTAACTGGCATTTTGACTATAGGAATTATTGTTTTGTGTTTTTTGATAATAACTGATAATCTCGACTTTTTGAAGAATCATTATCAATTTTCTTTCAAGGGTGACATAATAGCCTATTGGATAAATAGCACCAAACTAGGCATTTATGCTATAATAACTATTATTATCGCGGCTTTGGCATTTATTAAAATGGGCAAATTGGGTATGGGTAAAATAATCACTATGCGTCTTATCGCTATCTCGCTTGCAATAGGTTTGTTAGTCACCTTCTTAAAAACCTCAAATGACACCTTTCCCGTATTAATTACTTTTTTTTCGGGAGCTATTTTTCTGGCTAAATATGTAGAATTAATTAAAAGAGCCACCCTTAAGGAAATAGTTCTTATGGTTTCAACAGTAGCTCCTTTTCTAATATTAATGACAGAAATGATTCTGAAATAATGGGTATATTTGCATCAAATTTAAACCACTATGTTCAGTAATTTAGCCTTTAGGATATTTGAAGAAAGTATTAATAATTATCACATAAAGGATGATGTTAATCAGCCATTTACTAACCCATATCCAGAAGCAGATATTGATCATCTCCTGTATAGAAAAAATTGGATTGATACCGTTCAATGGCATTATGAGGAT
Organism: Eudoraea sp.; assembly: GCF_049669105.1. NCBI lineage: Bacteria > Pseudomonadati > Bacteroidota > Flavobacteriia > Flavobacteriales > Flavobacteriaceae > Eudoraea > Eudoraea sp. Next base: position 26,348 of record NZ_JBATKE010000132.1, on the reverse strand, counting down.
ATTATAAGAGATCCTGAAATAGATCCTGTAAAAGCATTGGAATTAAAACGCAAAATAGACGCTAGCAATCAGGACAGAACAGATTTAGTCGAATATATTGATAGCTATTTTTTAAATAAATACCAGTCGGTACAAACTAAGGTTGATGCCAGAATCAATACTGAAAGTCCTGCCTGGGCCATTGATCGCCTTTCAATTTTAGCATTAAAAATCTATCATATGAAGGAAGAGGTGGCGCGAACTGATGCATCTGACGAACACCTTAAAAAATGTAGTCAAAAATTAAAAATACTTTTGGAGCAAAAGGGAGATTTATCTTCAGCAATTGATCAATTGCTGACTGATATTGAACAAGGGAATATTTTTATGAAGACCTACAGGCAAATGAAAATGTACAATGATGAGGAGTTAAATCCGGTTTTGCGTGGGCAAAAATAAATATAAACACCTTTTAGTTATTCGTTTGTCGGCCATGGGCGATGTGGCAATGACTGTTCCAGTTCTAAGTGCACTTACTGCACAATACCCCGATTTAAAAATTACAGTTCTTACAAGAGCCTTTTTTAGGCCTATGTTTATTACATTATCAAATGTCCATGTCTATGAAGCGCAGGTTGATGGTAAACATAGAGGTATTCCTGGCTTGTGGAAATTATTTAAAGAATTAAAAAAACTTGAAATAGATGCTGTAGCGGATCTTCATAATGTGCTTAGAAGTTCTGTATTAAAAGGGTTTTTTGTTTTAGCTAAAATAAAAGTAGTACAGATAGATAAGGGTAGAAGAGAAAAAAGAGCTTTGACTGCATATAAAAATAAGACCTTTGAGCCTTTAAAAACGACTTTCCAACGCTATGCGGATGTTTTTTATAAACTTGGATTCCCAATAAAACTTGAAACATCAAAAGCCCTTTCAAAACGGGCATTACCTGAAAGAGTAATTGAATTGGTTGCTCCTGATAACTTTAAGTGGGTAGGAATCGCCCCTTTTGCCACTTATCCGGGAAAAACATACCCTTTTGACCTTATGCAAAAAGTTATTTTAGCACTAAATAATACCAGCAAGTATAAAATTATTCTTTTTGGAGGCGGGAACCAGGAAAAGAAAAAGCTGCAACAATGGTCCGATTCGTGTCAAAATTGCATAAACACTATTGGCGCACTTTCTTTTGAGGACGAATTGGCCCTAATCTCCAATTTGGACCTTATGTTGTCAATGGATAGCGGGAATGGCCATCTGGCTGCAATATTTAATGTACCTACCGTAACGTTGTGGGGCGTTACACATCCTTATGCCGGTTTTTCTCCTTTTCGTCAGCCACCTGAAAACAGTCTTCTATCAGACAGAACAATATATCCACTAATTCCAACTTCCATTTATGGAAACACTATGCCTGAGGGATATGATACTGTTATGTCTACAATAGCACCTGAGACCATTATTAACCGGATTACCACCCTGCTTGAGGCCAAGTAGTTTTTTATTATACAGCTTCCTTTTGAGTTAATGAATTAAAATATTGCCTCAATTGTTGCATGTATTTGTATCGCAAATTTCTGCAATTACCCTGCACCATTAATGTTCTTACACCCATGTATGAGGAAATTAAATATGTTGCAACACCTTCACTGTCCACATGTCTATCCACATAACCATCGGACTTTCCCTTTTGAAGGATTGAGATTAAATTAACTTCCCAAACCTTATAAATATCCATTAGATAATTAGATATGACAGTATTTCTTCCGTTGAATTCTGAAATAAAGTTGCTTAGGATGAAACCATAATCCATTTCATTATGTTCAGCTGTTTCTAATGCATTTTCAAAACATTTTTCAATAACAGTAAAGGGGTTTTCTTTACCTTCTATTGGTTCAATAAGCATGCTATAGACCTTACGAACAACTAAGTTTTGCACAATACTTACGAAAAAATCCTCCTTAGATTGAAAATGATAGTAAAAGGCCCCTTTAGAAAGAGAAAGGGATTTTAAGATATCATCAATACTGGTATTATAATAGCCATTCTTATAAAATAACTCTAATCCAGTAACTTGCATCCGGTGCATGGTAGCCATGCGTTTTAAATTCTTATCCATTAGATTTGGGTTTTGGGGTTAAACAGACCGTTAAGTCTATAAACAAAGAACCCCTGAAACCGCAGGAAGGTGAATATTAAAGGATGTATGACTTTAAAAATTCGTTAAAATGTTGAATTCCCGATAAACTGCACTACCTGCCTTGATTTTTACCGACCACTTAGTCGGTAAATAATATCGACAAACGGTATTTTATAGGTTATTTAGACCTTTTATTGGTCTTGAAAAACGAAAAACAGGACCACCAACAATCATTTATTTACTTTTTACTCAATGTTTTTTTAAGGAGCTATTCCTGAATAAAGTGTTTTTCGGAGTTAAATTACTCTTTAGGATTACTTTAGATTACCTGCAACCTAATATGAATAGAACAGACTGCTTAGTTTATAATAGTCATAGGATAATAGAGTTGATAATTGATAAAGTTGGATTTGTGGTTTGATCCCAGGGATAAAATGCCATTCTTTTCAATAGTTAATTAAAAACAACAACAATTACAAACTACATAGTTTCTAAAAAGCTAGTTTGTCTAATGTAATTTGTAATAAAATGGGTGCCTTTATTGCAGTTGTCAATAATAATATTGAAAATTTCCGACGCACCATTTCAATAGACCAGCCTATGGTTTAATAAAAAGTATGATTGACTGCAACTATTATATATTATACATCGTCATAGTCTACCTTCAGGGTAGCTGTTACCGGATGAGCCTGGCAGGTAAGAATTAATCCTTCGGCAATTTCGCTATCTGTAAGAATCTGGTTTTTATCCATTTTAGCTTCACCTTCGGTAATTCTCGCAATACATGTGCTGCAAACACCTCCCTGACAAGAATAAGGAGCATCTATATCTTCATCAAGGACCGCATCTAAGATTGAAGATTTTTTATCCATACTAAACGAGTATACTTCATCATCTAATAAAACCTCTATCATTGTTTTACCTTCATGGGTAATGGTTTCGGAATCTTCATTTTCGGTTGTTGTAAAGAGTTCAAAATAAATGGAATCCTCGGGGACTCCATTTGCTTTTAATGTATCGGAGGCAACATTTATCATTGCCTCAGGACCACATAGGTAGAATGTATTGAAATTGGTTTCTTTAAATTTATTTTTAAGAATGAAATTTACAACGGATGTATCAATTCTTCCAAACAGTGAATCCTCTTCACGGGCCCTACTATAAACAAACTGAACTGTAAATCTGTTTTTGTACTCATTTAGAAGTTCTAAAATCTCTTGATGGAACATCGTTTCGGATTTATTTTGATTTCCATAAACCAATACAAATGTATTTTCAGGATGACTTTCCAACACAGTTCTGGCAATACTCATTATAGGCGTAATTCCACTACCGGCAGCAAAAGCACATATATTTTCCTGTTTATTAGAAGTTTTATAAACGAAGCGTCCCTCGGGAGGCATTATCAGTAATTGGTCTCCTTCTTTGAGTGAAGAATTGGCAAATGCTGAAAAGCGCCCTTCAGGTACTTTTTTGACCCCTATGGTGATATGCTTGTCCTTTGGACTTGAGGAAATTGAATAGGCCCGCCTGATCTCCTCTCCACCTGCGTTGTGCTTAACTGTTATATATTGACCCGCCTCAAAGGAAAATTCATTTTCCAGTTCTTTAGGTATAATGAAACTTATAGCAACCGAATTTGGGGTTAATCGGGATATCTTGTCAATAGTCAAGGAATAAAAATCACTCATCAATAAAAAAATTTGTGCAAAATTAAGGAATGCTTTGGATTAATTATGAGAAATTAGCTTCTCTTTGTAACAAAAGATACATTTGATCTACTAATTTTCTGAACAAAAATTACCTGCCTTTATGTTCAAGCACTTTTTTAAGCTGCAATGGAAATCATTTTTCAGAGCAGCTTCTTTTAAAACAAACCTGGTATTTAAGATCTTAATGCTTTTTGGGGCCTTGTACTTCATTGCCATATTTTTGGCACTGGGGGTTGGGTCCTATTTTATTATTGAAAAAAGTGGGTTGGGAGATCCGCTGAAGTTTGTGAATAAATATATCATTTATTACCTGGTAATGGACATCTATATTCGCTATATGCTGCAAAAGATGCCTATTTTAAACATAAAACCTTTGCTTTACCTACCTTTTAAGAAAAGCCAGGTGGTTTCATATTCCCTTGGAAAGACTATTTTTTCCTTTTTTAATTGGGCTCATGCTTTTTTCTTTGTGCCATTTTCCATTGTTCTTATTATTGAAGGATATAACCCTGCAGGGGTCATAGGTTGGCATTTGGGAATCATGGCCTTATTCTATTGTAACAATTTCATCAACATCATGATGAATAATAAGGACAGTATTTTTTATCCCTTGATCGCAATTTTGGCAATTTTGGGTATTTGTCAGTATTATGAATGGTTTGATATAACGGTTTACACTTCGCCTATTTTCAATTTGTTTTATGATATTCCTTGGACTTCCTTAATTTCCTGGGTGGCATTAATCAGCCTGTATTTTGCGGCCTTTAATTATTTTAAAAGGAATATGTATCTGGATGCCGGTTTGGCGACCAAACACGATATTGCAAAATCTGAAGATTATACCTGGCTAAATCGTTTTGGAAACTTAGGAACTTTCCTTAAAAACGACATCAAACTAATAAAAAGGAATAAACGTTCTAAAACCACTGTAATAATGAGTTTTATATTCCTTTTTTACGGGTTGCTATTTTTTACCAATAGTATTGAGGCTTATGACAACCCTGTTTGGAAGATTTTTGCAGGCATCTTTGTTTCCGGAGGTTTCCTCTTTAGTTTTGGACAATTCGTACCAAGTTGGGATAGTTCTTATTATCCCCTTATGATGAGTCAAAATATTCAATACAAGGAATATCTTTCTTCCAAATGGTATCTTATCATAATAGCCACTATAATTAGTACAATCCTATCTGTCTTCTATCTTTATTTTGGCTGGGATGCGTATTTGGCGATTATAGTTGGTGCCATATACAATATAGGGGTTAATTCCTATCTTGTATTATGGGGTGGGGCCTATATTAAAACTCCGATTGATTTGACTTCTAACAGGAAAGCCTTTGGAGATAAACAAGCCTTTAATGCAAAAACACTTCTTCTGACATTGCCAAAATTAATAATGCCCTTGGCTATTTATGGGTTAGGCCATTACCTGATTAATCCAACGGCCGGTTACATATTTGTGGCCCTTACTGGAATATTGGGTTTTGCCTTTAAAAATGTGGTATTCAGAAAGATTGAAAACATATACAAAAAAGAAAAATATAAAACCCTTTTGGCTTATAAACAGAAAGCCTGATAAATTATAAATTCAAATGATTTACTCGCAAAACCTTACTAAAATCTATGGAGATCAGACAGTATTAAATATTGAAAGCCTGGATATACCCAAAGGCCAAAGTTTCGGCCTGGTTGGTAATAATGGTGCAGGAAAAACCACTTTTTTCAGTTTGCTTTTAGACCTAATTCAACCCACAACCGGTAAAGTAATGAACAATGATATACAGGTCAATAAAAGTGAAGCATGGAAACCATTTACCTCGGCATTTATAGATGAAACATTTCTGATTGGATACCTTACTCCTGAGGAGTATTTCTATTTCATCGGAGAGTTAAGAGGCCAGTCTAAAACAGATGTTAATGAACTTTTAGCCAACTTTGAGGACTTCTTTCATGGGGAGATTTTGGGCCAGAAAAAGTATTTACGGGATTTGTCAAAAGGGAATCAAAAAAAGGTGGGGATAGTAGCTACTTTTATTGGAGAACCCCAGGTTATCATATTGGATGAGCCTTTTGCTAATTTAGATCCCACTACGCAAATAAGACTCAAAGCAATTATCAAGAAACTGGGCCAGAATAGGGAAGTTACTGTATTAGTTTCCAGTCATGACCTGATTCATGTAACAGAAGTTTGTGAACGCATTGTAGTATTAAATAAGGGAGAAATTGTTAAAGATATTCAGACCTCAACAGAAACTTTAAACGAACTTGAGTTATTTTTTGGAGGCTAAGTCTATCACATCTTTTATGATGTTTATTTCTTTTCTTTCTGAGATCTTTTTTAATAAAATACAAATCCGTTGTAACATTTTAGACCAGGATCCAAATTAATCGTGCCTTTTCAAGTCGCAAGGCATAATAATATTAGTGTTTTTAAGTTTAGATTACATAGAATACCAACAATTTTGAAGCTTCGTATAAAATTTATTCTGGCTGGTGTTCTTGGGGGCATACTTTTTAACGCTTGTTCTACCAAGAAAGACACTTTTGTAAACCGCAATTGGCATGCGATGAATACCAAGTACAATGTCTTGTACAATGGCAATATTGCATTTGAGGAAGGGCGGGAAGCTCTCAATATTTCATATCGGGATAATTATTGGGAAGTTTTACCTGTCGAGCGACTGCAAGTTAAGGATGAAATAAGGCTCGATTCTGAAAACAACAATCCAAATTTTATAATTGCTGAGGAAAAAGCCACGAAGGCTATTCAAAAGCACAGTATGGACATTAAAGATGAAGAGCGTAACCCACAAACAGATGAGGCCTTTCTGCTTTTGGGTAAAGCCAGATACTTTGACCAGCGTTATATACCGGCAATTGAAGCATTTAACTATGTATTAAGGAAATATATAGAAAGTGATAAGTTAAACGAAGCTACAATTTGGAGAGAAAAAACAAATATTAGGCTGAATAACGAAGAACTTGCTTTGAAAAATTTAAAGCGCCTTTTGAAGTTTGAACAACTTAGGGATCAGGAATATGCAGACGCTCATGCAATGATGGCGCAGGCATATATAAACCTGAAAGCTCCGGATACTGCCATTCAAGAACTTAAAATAGCTTCGGCATATACCAAAAAGCTACCTGAGAAAGGCAGGTATTATTTTATAATTGGGCAATTATTTAACCAATTAGGATACCGAGATAGTGCAAATTATGCATTTGGCAAGATCATTGAATTAAATAGGAAATCTCCCAGGGTGTACATGATTAATGCGTATTTGCATCAAATTCAAAATACTGAATTAACCGAGGAGAATAAAGAGGAGATATTGGAAGAATTGGTTGATCTTGAAGAGAATAGAGAAAACAGACCATTTTTGGATAAGATATACAATCAGAAGGCTGAATATTATATGGCTGTTGGGTCAGACAGCCTTGGAATTGTATATTATAATAAGTCTTTAAGAGCAACACAAAATTCACCACAGTTGAATGCCCTTAATTATGAAAATCTTGCAGAATACAATTTCGATGGAAATGACTATAAAATTGCCGGAAATTATTATGATAGTGTTCTTGCTAACTTACCTGAGAATACCAAAAAATTCAGAACTATAAAGAAAAAGCTAGATAATCTGGAAGATGTTATTAAATATGAAGATGTTGTTCAATACGCGGATAGCGTAATAACACTTTATAATCTTCCAAAAATGGAACAAGTAACATTTTTCGAAAATCATATTGCCAAATTGAAGTTGGCTGAGGAAGAAGCGGCATTAAAAAAGGTAAACCAGGCCAATGCAGGTTTTGCGGCATTTGCCGAAACAAAGGGAGGAAAACAAAACAAAGGGAAATTTTACTTTTACAATATTGCTAGCCTGGGGTATGGCAAAAACGACTTTAATACCAAATGGGGAGACCGGGTATTGGAGGATGACTGGCGTTGGAGTAACAAAAACACAACAAAGCTTGTAGAGGGTGCAAGGGATCCGCTCGTTGCTGACGGGGGTATTGGCGCTGAAGCAGAAATATCAGAAGAACAGAAATATTCAGTGGAATATTATTTGGATCAGATACCCACCGATATTGCAGTTATTGATAGTCTTAAATTAGAAAGAAATTTTGCGAACTACCAGTTGGGAATTATTTATAAGGAGAAATTTAAGGAAAACCTTTTGGCGGCAGGCAAATTGGAGAGCGTTTTGAAGTCAGAGCCAGAGGAACGCCTGATACTTCCATCTATGTATAACTTGTACAAGATATATGAGGAATCTGGCAGTCCGCTTGCCGAAAATATGAAACAAACTATTATCCAAAGCTATCCTGATTCACGGTATGCCGAAATTTTAGTAAACCCAAAAGCAGTTTTGGCAGGCTCAGAAGACAGTCCTGATGCCAAATACGCCCAACTTTATAAACTATATCAAAATCAGGATTTCTTGACTGTTATAACGGGTGCCGAGGCCAACATAAATTTGTATACCGGAGATCCTATCGTACCTAAATTTGAGATGCTAAAGGCCAATGCCATAGGCAGACTTCAGGGATATGAAGACTTTAAGGAAGCTCTCAATTATGTTGCACTGAATTATCCGAACAATCCAGAAGGTAAAAAGGCACAACAAATGATTGCCGAACAGTTACCAAAATTGGAGCCAAAGGAATTCTCATTAGAAATTGACTCAAAAGGAACGGCTAATTGGAAAGTTATATTTCCATTTAAAAGACAGAATGACGATAAGGCATTAGAACTTAAAAAAATATTAGAGAAATCTATTATCGATTTAAATTATAGAAACCTCGTGTCAAAAGATATTTATAACCTGGAGATGGAATTTATAGTGGTTCATGGGTTTAAATCAAAAGACTACGCTATAGGCTATGTACAACTGTTAAATAAAAACAAGGATTACCGAATTGCAAATGAGAATTTCGTAATTTTATCTTCTAACTATAAAATCATTCAAGTACATAAAAACTTACAAGAATATAAAAATCAAGTTTTAACCCCAAAACCATAAACAAGATGTTTTCTGATAACAAAAAACCTAGAACTATGAACGAAATAGGAGGACAACCCAACAGAATTGAAAAGAACACCAAAATCAAAGGTGACATAATATCCGAAGCGGACTTTAGGATAGATGGAAAGCTAGATGGCAATGTAAAAACCTCCGGAAAGGTTGTAATTGGCAAAGATGGCTACATTCACGGCAAGGTAGAATGTGTTAATGCCGATATTGAAGGAAGTTTTAACGGAGAACTGCAAGTATCGAATTTATTGGCACTAAAGGCATCTGCCGTTATTGAAGGTACCGTAACTGTTGCTAAACTGGCAGTTGAACCTGGCGCTACATTTAATGCGTCATGTACAATGAAGGGTAAAGGAGGCATAAGTTCGAATGATACAATTAAGACTGCATCGGGAAGCAACTCGCTGAATACGGATTCAGGGAGCTATAAATCTGGCGCTGTTAGTGGATCTGGCAGCAAAAATGAAGCGGCCAAGGTTTCCTGATTGTACCATTTTTGTAATTCCTTTGAGTCCAGTCTAAGCATATAATTTTAATGGAGTTCACTCAAACTTCCAGAAAAGTTTAAGTCTCTTGCATTTTATTAGGCTTATAGATAACTCAATCAAAATGGCGAAAGGGAAAAAGGAAATTAAATACTGGCTAAGTCTTACCGGAATAGCCGTTCAAATGGGAGTTATTATATATTTAGGAGCCAGGTTAGGTCAATGGCTCGATTTAAAGTATCAGAACGAAGAAAACACTTATACTATAATTCTTACTTTATTTGCAGTTGCCATTTCGATGTATTTGGTAATACAGCAAACAAAAAAATTGAACTCCTGATTTGAATAAAAGAATCATCATTTTCACTGGCCTGCTGCTTGGCACCCTTTTGATAGTTGGCTTACTTCACGCCGGATTTTTATTTGCCCGCAACCTGGATTTGGATTATCGTATTTTACTCCTGGGTTATTTGATAAACTTTGCAATGGCTTTGGGGATATACTCGGCCCTGCTCTATTTTTCTGAAAAGCAAAATAAGCATCTCGGATTTTTGTTTATGTTCGGAAGCACTTTAAAATTCGTTATCTACTTCCTGATTTTTGATCCAATTTTTATGCTGGATGGCAAACTCACAAAAGTTGAATTTTTCATTTTTTTTGTACCCTATTTTAGCTGTCTGCTAATAGAGACTTTAGCGCTAATAAAATTAATGCGGGAAATCGATCAGCAATAGAATCGCTATCACCTATTTTCAGGGAAAAAATAATATTCTAAATGCTTTTTTCTTTTTAAGAGAATAGCTTACATTTGCACGGATTTTTAGAGACCCATTTTTATAAGTGATATGCGAAATCCTCTTTTGGTAAAATTCTTTCTGGTTTCCACAATATTCTTCAGTGTGACAATATTCGCAAAGGAAGCGGAGGTAAGTAGCGAAGAAACCAAAACCGATCTAAAAACAGAAATAGACGAGTATATACAACACCACCTTAAGGATTCTCATGATTTCTCTTTGTTTTCCTATTCGGACAGTGAGGGAGCAGAACATCATGTAGGCTTTCCACTGCCGGTTATTCTTTGGGATAATGGTCTGGTGGTTTTTTCATCTTCCAGGTTCCATCATGGTGAAGAGGTTGCTACCTCAGGTGATAGTCATTACAAATTAGTTCACGGTAAAATTTATAAAACAGACGCTGCCGGAACAATAAATTATGATGCCGAACACCATGCTTCCAATATAAAGCCTTTGGATTTTTCAATAACCAAAAGTGTCATGATGATAGTAATTACAGGCTTTTTAATGCTTCTTTTATTTGGGGGATTAGCCAGGTCGTATGCTAAAAATGGAGGTATTGCCAAAGGGGTGGGAAGGTTTTTTGAACCGGTAATTTTATATATACGCGACGATATTGCAATTGCGACAATAGGAGAAAAAAGGTATCAGAAATACATGCCTTTTCTACTTACTATTTTCTTCTTTATTTGGTTTCTAAATATGTTTGGCCTCACACCCTTAGGCGTTAATGTTACGGGTAATATTGCAATAACGACTGCTTTGGCAATTCTAACTTTTTTGATTACCAATTTTACCGGCACAAAAACCTACTGGAAACATTTATTTGATCCACTAGGGGATTCTATGCCGTGGTATGCTAAAATTCCCTTATATATTATATTAATTCCAATTGAAGTTTTAGGAATATTTATAAAACCATTCTCATTATTGATTCGTCTTTATGCTAACATGCAGGCAGGACATATTGTTATTATGAGTTTGATTGGACTTATGTTCATTTTCAAAAATTGGATTGGCAGTTCTTTGTCCTTTGGACTTGCATTCGCCATTTCACTAATTGAAATATTGGTAGCCGTATTACAGGCGTATATATTTACAATGCTGTCTGCATTGTATTTTGGTTTTGCTTCTGAAGAACACGAGCATGCAGAAGCGCATTAATTTGAATGTTTAATTTTTAATTATATATACTATGACAATTCCAAGAATTGTAGGAGCAGGATTAATTGTAATCGGTGTAGGAGTGGGTATCGGAAGAATCGGTGGCCAGGCTATGGAAGCGATTGCACGTCAACCTGAAGCTTACGGAAAAATTCAAACAGCGATGCTAATTGTTGCAGCGCTTATTGAAGGTATTGGTTTTGCTGCACTTTTTGCAACTGCAGAAAACTAGAAAAATAACTAATGGTAGTAACGGTTGGTTGCTACCATTAGTTTAATGTAAAAATTGAACAATTAAGATTTAATAGGTATGGAGAAATTAATAGAAGATTTTTCGTTAGGCTTGTTCTTTTGGCAAACTTTGCTGTTTCTGGCGTTGGTGTTTTTATTGTGGAAATATGCATGGAAACCAATCCTCAATGCAATAAATGATCGTGAAGAAGGAATTAAAGACGCATTGGCAGCTGCGGAAGAAGCTAAAAAGGAAATGCAAAATGTAACTGCCGACAATGAGAAATTATTAAAGGAAGCCAGGGCAGAACGCGAAATCCTCTTAAAAGAAGCAAGGGAAATAAAAGACAAGATTGTCACTGATGCTAAGGAACTGGCCCAAGTGGAAGGGGATAAATTAATAAAACAGGCAAAAGCCACTATTGAAAGTGAGAAAAAGGCTGCTGTAGCAGAAATAAAAAACCAGGTTGCCGAACTCTCTATTGAAATTGCCGAAAAAGTCATCAAAGAACAACTATCCAATAAAGAAAAACAGTTGAAACTGGTTGATGACATGCTGGGTGATATTAAATTGAATTAAGTTAGAATGAACGAATCAAGAGCAGCCCTACGTTACGCAAAAGCTACTTTGAATCTTGCGATTGAGCAAAAAGCTACAGACGCAATTGATGGGGATATGCGCGATATCGTGCAAACCATTTCCGATAGTGACGAGCTAAAAGACATGTTGCAAAGCCCAATTCTTGAAGGCTCATCAAAAAATAAAGTCTTAAAAGTGATTTTTAAGAATATTAATGATGTAACCAAGGAACTCTTTACATTACTTGTCTCTAAAAAACGAATAGCCTTATTAAATGAAGTAGCCGCTAAATATATTTCCCTTAACGATAATTTAAAAGGAGAAAACGTGGCCATGGTCACTACCGCAGTGCCTTTAACCCCATCTTTGGAAAAAAAGATTCTTGCACAAGTTGAGAAAATCACGAGTAATAAAATCACTCTGGAAAATCAAATTGATGAAAGCATCATAGGAGGTTTTATATTGCGTATCGGAGATCTGCAATACAACGCCAGTATTTCCAATAAATTGAATAATTTAAAAAGAGAGTTTACAAATAGTATTTAAATAGAAATTACGAATGTAAAGGGAGTTAATTCCTTTTTAACATCTTAGATCTGAAATAAAATGGCAGGAGTAAAAGCCGCAGAAGTATCTGCAATCTTAAAAAAACAATTATCTGGATTTGAAGCCAAGGCTTCATTAGATGAGATAGGAACGGTATTACAAGTGGGTGATGGGATAGCCAGGGTATATGGCCTTTCTAATGCTGAATATGGCGAATTAGTTGAATTTGAAGGTGGTTTGGAAGGTATTGTCCTGAATCTAGAAGAAGATAATGTTGGCGTAGTACTATTGGCACCCTCAAGAGAAATTAAGGAGGGCGCTATAGTAAAACGTACCCAGCGTATCGCTTCAATAAAAGTGGGAGAAGGAATTGTAGGTCGTGTAGTAAACACTCTTGGTAGCCCTATAGATGGAAAAGGAGCCATTTCCGGAGAACTTTATGAAATGCCATTGGAACGAAAAGCTCCTGGAGTAATTTTCCGTCAACCTGTTTATGAACCATTACAAACTGGTATTAAGGCGGTAGATGCTATGATACCTGTAGGAAGAGGTCAGCGGGAATTGGTTATTGGTGACCGTCAAACGGGTAAAACAACCGTTTGTATAGATACTATAATAAATCAAAAGGAGTTTTATGACGCGGGAGAACCTGTCTATTGTATATATGTAGCAATTGGCCAAAAGGCTTCAACTGTTGCAGCTATAGCAAAAACGCTGGAAGATAAAGGCGCTTTAGCTTATACAACTATTGTTGCAGCTAATGCTTCTGAACCGGCTCCAATGCAGGTTTACGCACCTTTTGCGGGGGCAGCTATAGGCGAATATTTTAGAGATACAGGTCGCCCGGCCTTAATTATTTATGATGATCTATCTAAACAAGCAGTGGCATATCGTGAAGTATCTCTTTTGTTAAGAAGACCGCCGGGGCGTGAAGCTTATCCAGGTGATGTTTTCTATTTACATTCAAGATTATTAGAGCGTGCTGCGAAAGTTATAGATGTTGATTCTATAGCGCAGAATATGAATGATTTGCCTGAGGTTTTAAAGCCTATGGTGAAAGGTGGTGGCTCTTTAACAGCCTTACCAATTATTGAAACTCAGGCAGGTGATGTATCTGCATATATTCCTACCAATGTTATTTCTATAACAGACGGGCAAATATTTCTGGAGCAGGATTTGTTTAATCAAGGGGTGCGCCCGGCGATTAATGTGGGGATCTCTGTATCCCGGGTTGGCGGTAATGCTCAGATTAAGTCTATGAAAAAAGTAGCAGGGACATTAAAACTGGATCAGGCACAATTCCGGGAATTGGAGGCATTTTCAAAATTCGGATCTGACTTGGACGCGGCTACTTTGAATGTAATTGAAAAGGGCAGGCGTAATGTGGAAATTTTAAAGCAGGCTCAAGCCGACCCGTTTACGGTTGAAGATCAGGTTGCTATTATTTATGCTGGTTCTAAAAACTTATTGAGAAATGTTCCGGTTAACAAAGTAAAGGAGTTTGAAAAAGACTATCTAGAATTTCTCAATGCTAAGCACAGAGACGTATTGGATACTTTGAAAGCCGGTAAATTAACCGATGAGGTAATTGATACCTTAACCTCAGTATGTAAAGATCTGGCAGCTAAATATCAAAGCTAATCTCTGAATTCACAATTTAAGAAATGGCAAATTTAAAGGAAATACGAAATAGAATAGTATCGGTATCCTCTACCATGCAGATAACCAGCGCCATGAAAATGGTGTCTGCTGCTAAGCTAAAAAAAGCTCAGGATGCCATTACCGCGATGCGTCCTTATGCCGATAAACTTGGGGAATTGCTGCAAAATTTCAGTGGAAGTATAGATGGTGAAACGGGGAGTAAATATACAGCCAAGAGAGAAGTTAATAACGTTCTGATTGTAGCAATTACTTCCAACAGAGGACTGTGTGGGGCATTTAATTCAAATATAATTAAACACTGCCTGTCAATGCAGAAAGACCAATACGCGGGTCAGAAAGTTGATTTTATAACAATAGGAAAGAAGGCGAACGACCTTATTGGAAAAAGACATACTGTTGTTTCTGACCATAGCAAAATCTATGATGAACTTTCTTTTGATAATGCGGCAGAAATTGCAGAAGAATTAATGCAATTATATACTGATGAGTCCTATGACAAAATTGAAGTAGTATATAATAAATTCAAAAATGCGGCTACACAAATAGTTACCGTAGAGCAATTCTTGCCAATTGTGCCGATGGAGCAGGATTCAAACAGCTCTGCTGCTGACTATATTTTTGAACCTGCAAAAGCAGCTATAGTAGAACAGCTTATTCCTAAGTCGTTAAAAACACAATTATACAAGTCTATAAGAGATTCATTTGCAAGTGAACATGGGGCCAGGATGACTGCAATGCATAAGGCCACCGATAATGCCACTGAATTAAGGGATCAGTTAAAACTGACTTATAATCAGGCTCGTCAGGCGGCAATTACCAACGAAATCCTTGAAATAGTTGGTGGAGCTGAGGCATTGAAAAATTAGAAATTTTCATTTAGTATTGGTTGAATAAAGAATTTTAATCCCGCCTATTGCGGGATTTTTTATTAGCAAAATATTTATAGTTGCTTACTTAACTTTTTTGGCACCAAATTTGGTTTTATATCTTTACGAAAGCATTACTAAAAGAAAATTATGAAAAATACATCAATTATAATACTTACTGTTTTTAGCCTGTATGGATGCTCCTCCCAAAAGAAATTAACCACGGCGCCACCTTTCAGCATAAATAACCCTTCCTATCAGCAATATGCCGGTGGCAGGGAAGAAAGTGGCACGGGTTTTATTCTGCAATTACCGGTGGATGTAGAGGCTGGTAATGAGATAGATTTTTTAGAAGTGTTTTTTAAGGGGCATGTTTTAGAAGCAGAGATAAAAGAAGATGGGGAAAACCTGCGGATTGTCTGCAATTATAAAGACACAAGTGAGGACAAAAAACCAGATATTATAATGCATTCAGATCCTAAAGAGGAAGTAGGAAATCAACCCCCTGCTTCTATAAATAGGAAAAATGCAGATTTTCCATTTGATTTGGACAAAGATGAAGCGGTTATTAGTTATAAAATTATCACAGGTGATCCGCAAAATAATAAAGTAAGCTATTTCAAAATCACAGGAATAAAGAAAAAGCCTTCGCTTATATATCAGTGAACACCATGCAACAGACTTTGTTGCATGGGTTTAAATACCTAATTTTAAGCCCAAATCTAAAAGCCTTTGAGTTTATTTAAAAAACTTTTTAAGCAAACATTCATTTATGGTTTGGCTACGGTGTTGCCTCGCATGCTTTCTTTTATTTTGGTCCCAATTTATACCAAAGTTATGCCACCGGGATCATATGGAGAGGTGACATTAATTTTTTCCTGGTTTGCAATCTTTAATGTGATCTTGGCTTACGGTATGGAAACCGGCTTTTTCAGATTCTTCAATGGGGAAGATGATAAAAATAAAGTAGTTGCCACCTCATTAATTTCTTTAACGGTTAGCACTGTCTTATTTACAAGCCTTGCATTGCTGTTTCAATTTCCGATGGCTGAATTACTGAATATTGAACAGCGTTATATTAAGTATGTCATTTTTATTCTCGCCTTAGATGCTCTTGCGATCATCCCTTTCGCATGGCTCCGTGCAAATGAAAGACCCATGCGCTACGCGATGGTGAAAACAGTGAATGTTGCTGTGAATTTGGGGTTGAATATTTTTTTCCTCCTTTTACTGCCCGGTCTTGCGGATGTGAATCCCGAAAGTTTGTTGAACGCCATATATATTGCTGACTTTGAAATATCATATATTTTTATATCAAACTTAATCGCAAGTGGTATTACCTTGTTAATGATGGGTGGTCTTTATCTTAAAAGCACTTATACTTTTGATAAGGCCTTATGGCTTAAGATGATTAAATATGGTATGCCGGTAATGATTGCCGGAATAGCATTTACTATAAATGAAGTTTTTGATAGAATTTTACTTGTTGATCTATTACCACAAGATATTGCCAAAAGCGAAATGGGCAAGTATTCCGCTTGTTATAAACTAGCACTTTTCATGACTCTTTTTGCCACGGCCTTTCGCCTTGGGATAGAGCCTTTTTTCTTTAGCCACTCCTCTTCTGACCATCCTCAGCGTGCTTATGCCCAGATTACAAATTATTTTGTTGTCCTGGGAAGCGTAATATTATTAACGGTTGTGGTGTTTGCAGATATTTTAAAGGTCATTTTTATTCAAAACCAGGCATATTGGGAGGCCATGCCAATAGTGCCGGTGATAGTACTGGCGAGCTTTTGCCTGGGGATTTACCATAATCTTTCAGTTTGGTATAAGGTTACAGACAGAACACAATTTGGCGCTTATATTTCTATTGTAGGGGCATTAATTACCATTGGGATTAATTATTTATTTATTCCAGACTGGGGGTACTATGCTTCTGCATTTGCTACTTTGGCGGCCTATGGCAGTATGATGGTAATCTCTTATCTCTTCGGCAGAAAGTACTATCCTATTCCTTATAACTTTAGAAAAATAACTTTTTACTTAGGATTATCTATCCTGTTTGCCGCGCTTTCTTTTTATGTATTTAACAGAAATTTGATAATAGGTAGTGCCTTGCTTTTAGTATTTTTAATCCTACTCTACAAAATGGAAAATGAAACGCTTAAAAGAATATTTTTAGCAGGGATAATTGGTAAAAAAAATAGCACATAAAATGAAAATTAAAATTATTAATAAATCAGATCACGCGATCCCCGAATATGAAACACCTGCTTCAGCCGGGATGGATCTACGGGCCAATATATCTGAATCAATTACGTTACAACCACTAGAAAGGGCTGTCGTTAAAACCGGATTATTTTTGGAAATTCCTGTCGGATATGAAGCACAAGTAAGACCGCGAAGTGGTTTGGCGGCGAAGAAAGGAATAACGGTACTTAATGCACCAGGGACAGTAGATGCGGATTATAGAGGAGAAATTGGCGTGATTCTTGTGAATTTGTCCAAAGAAGAATTTACTATTGTCAATGGGGAGCGCATAGCCCAACTGGTGATCTCATCACATGAACGAGCTGAATGGATAGAAACAGAGATTTTAACTGAAACCACGAGGGGAGAAGGTGGGTTCGGAAGCACTGGAATAAAGTAAAAATTCTTTAATAGTGAGGATTTATGTAGTCTGATTATATGAACTTTAGGCTTAAATGGGTTATTTATATTTTAGGGATATTTATTTTCTCTCAGCTAAGCTATGCCCAGGAAGAAGAAAGCGCTGAGGTATTTTTGGAAGATTATACAGACGAATTTCAAGAGGCATTTTTTGAAGCATTAAAGCAAAAAGGGATTGAGAACTATGATAAGGCTGTTAACCTTTTCCTCAAATGTAAAAAATTGGATAGCACAAACAATGTGGTAGACTTTGAACTAGCTAAATCCTATTTGGCGAATAAGCAATATATACTAGCCGAACAATCCGGGATAGACGCATTAAAATCCGAACCCGAAAACTTTTGGTATTTAAATACTGTAGTAGATATCATGCAAAAACAGGGTAGGCCCATAGCGATGATTGAAGAGCAAATTTCTTTTGATAATAATAAACTCAAAGAAAATCTAGCGCTTATTTACTACCAAAAAAAGAATTATCAGGAGTCTTCAAATATTCTTAAGGAGTTGAAGGACTCTTCTTTTAAAGAAGCACTTGCACTTAAGATCAAAGATTCTTTGGATCGCCCTCAGAATGTTGATGAAATAAAGCCAGTTCCTCCGGTTCAAAACACGAATTTGAACCCTCTTTTGAAGTATAAGGAAGAAATTGGCGAATTAATCCTGAATAAGAATTATTCTTCCTTAATTATCAAAGCAGATGAAGCTTTGGAGGAATTTCCGTCTCAACCCTATTTTTATTTTGCCAAGGGGATGGGCCTAAATAGAAGTGGAAAACAAAAAGAGGCAACAGAGGTATTAGAAACTGCTTTGGATTTTCTTATTGATGACATTGAACTTGGTAATAACATATACAGAGAGTTAGCCAATGTGTATACATTTTTGGGAAACTCATCAAAGGCAAATATGTATCTTAGTAAAATCAAATCTGGCTCCTGATCGAATGAAAAGTAATACCTATAGTTGGAATAGATGGATCATAATTACCCTTCTGGCAATGCTTTCTTTCTCTTGCAAATCAAGTAAAGT
Source organism: Eudoraea sp. (assembly GCF_049669105.1). Classification (NCBI taxonomy): domain Bacteria; kingdom Pseudomonadati; phylum Bacteroidota; class Flavobacteriia; order Flavobacteriales; family Flavobacteriaceae; genus Eudoraea; species Eudoraea sp. The sequence goes on along the minus strand of NZ_JBATKE010000132.1, from coordinate 7,459 downwards.
AGTTTCTGCGGGCAAAGTTGATGAAAGGCTTACCACCAAGGCAATAATCAAAAATCATTATAAAAACCAATTAGAATTCAAGACCATAAGCGGTAAGATAAAAGTTGAGTATAATGATGGTGGAAGTGTTCAAAGCTTTAATGTTAGCCTAAGAATTGAAAAGGGGAAAGCCATTTGGATGAGTGCTCCTTTGGGTGTTGTAAAGGCGTTAATCACCCCTAAAAGAGTAACATTCTACAATAAACTTCAAAATGAGTATTTTGATGGAGACTTCACTTATTTAAGCGAGTTATTGGGAACCGAATTAGATTTCAACAAAGTACAGAATCTACTACTAGGAGAGGCACTATTTGATTTACGGACAGAAAAATATATTTCCCTTGCTACGGAAGATTACTACGAACTTAAGCCTAAAAACACGGGTGATCTGTTCAAAACATTATTCTTAATTGAACCAAAGAATTTTAAAATCGCTACACAGCAATTATCTCAACCATGGAATAAGAGGCTGCTGGAGATTTATTACAAGTCTTATCAGGAAAAGAATAACCGGATTTTACCTGAAGAAATTTTGATTACAGCAATTGATATTGACCAAATCACCAATATTGCCATACAATTTAGGAATATTGAGTTGAATAGAATATTGAATTTTCCCTATAAAATACCAAAAGGATTTGAAGAAATAGTTTTGAAATAAAATGAGAATTGCAAAGCAATATTCTGCATATATACTTTTTATTATTTTCGTGTTACTGAGTTCCAATGCACATGGGCAAACCAATGAGCAAAAAGCCCTGGAAACCAGGAGAGAACAGCTGCAAAAGGAAATCGAGGACATAAACAGACTGTTATTTGCAGAAAAAAAACAAAAAGGTACTGTTCTGGATCAAATGGAGGTGCTGGATCAGAAGATTAATGTTAGACAGCAATTGATACGTGTTACTAATCAGCAAGCTAACCTTCTTAACAGGCAAATAAATGCTAATATTCGAAATATTTCCAAGCTTCGGGAAGATTTGGACGCCTTGAAGGAAGAGTACGCCACAATGATCCAAAAATCATATCGAAATAGATCTCAACAAAGCAGGCTAATGTTTCTCTTGTCTTCGGAAAATTTTTTTCAGGCCTTCAAAAGATTACAATATATGAAACAATATACTCAGTTTAGAAAAGAGCAGGGAGAGGATATTGTCAAGAAAACGGAAGAACTTATCCAGCTAAACAATGATTTAACGAACCAAAGAAAGGAAAAGGAGGTTTTACTGGCCCAGAATTTAAAGGCCAAAGGTCTATTACTTAATGAGATAAAGGCTCAAAAAGATTTATTAAAGTCAATTCGACAAAATGAGAGTAATTATGCCTCAGCGATTAATAAGAAAAAGCAGGAAGCGCGAAAAATTGATCAACAAATAGAAAGACTAATCAGAAGCGCTATAGCCGCCTCGAATAAGGAAGCCGGGAAAAGTGTAACTTCAAATAAGTTTGTTTTAACCCCGGAGGCGACGCTGGTAGCAAATAACTTTTCTGCAAACAAAGGAAAGCTTATCTGGCCGGTTGAAAAGGGGATTAAACAGCAAGGTTTTGGTATTTATAAGGATGCCGTATATCCTGGGATTAAACACCAAAGTAATGGAGTTATTATTGCAACAGATGAAGGTGCTACGGCCCGTGCAGTTTTTGAAGGGGAAGTAATAGCAATTTTGGCCGTACCAGGAGGAAATAAAGGTGTTCAGATCAAACATGGAAACTTTATTAGCACCTATTACAACCTTTCTAATTTGTATGTAAAAAAGGGCGATAAAGTAAGCTTGAAAGAAGAGTTAGGAAAGATATATACCAATCGTTATAATGGTTTAACACAACTAAAATTTTACCTCTACGAGGATGCTACAAGATTGAATCCGGAGGAGTGGATTTACCGACTTTAATGATAAGTAGAATATGGAATCAATAACTGATATTAAAGGAACTTTTACATTAAACAATGGGGTTAAAATGCCGTATTTCGGTTTGGGGGTTTATCTTTCTGAAGATGGAAAAGAGGTAATAAATGCGGTTAAGTGGGCATTAGAGGAAGGATATCGTCATATAGATACTGCATCTGTCTATAATAATGAAGAAGGAGTAGGCACTGGAATAAAAGAGAGTAATGTTCCAAGGGAAGATATTTTTGTTGTGAGTAAAGTTTGGAATTCAGATCAGGGCTATGAAAATACGCTGAAAGCTTTTGACAAAAGCCTTAATAGACTGAAGCTGGAATATTTAGATCTATATTTGGTGCATTGGCCGGTTGCGGGGAAATATAAAGACACCTGGAAAGCTATGGAATATCTTTATGAGCAGAAGAGAATCAGAGCTATTGGAGTAAGTAACTTCATGCAACATCATCTGGAAGATTTATTGGGTACGGCAAAGATAGTTCCAATGGTAAATCAGATGGAATTTCACCCGTATTTGGTACAACAAAACCTTTTGGATTTTTGCTTGGATAAAAATATTCAATACGAAGCCTGGTCTCCAATGATGCAGGGCAAAATTTTTGGAATAGAAACCTTTAAAGAACTCGCAAATAAATACAATAAAACGATTGCTCAAATAGTCTTGCGCTGGGATTTGCAAAAAGGAGTTATTACCATACCTAAATCATCCAAGCGGGAAAGAATTTTAGCAAATGCGGATATTTTCGATTTTGAATTAACCATGGATGATATGGCTAATTTGGATAGTCTGGATAGAGGGCAGCGTTTTGGGCCGGATCCTGACAATTTCGATTTTTAATTTTTAAATAGCTAAATGAATTTATTCTTTCATGAATAATGCACGGAGTTCCGTAGCCTCATTTGGTTTCATTTTACCCGCGAGAACCAGACTAAGTTGTTTTCTCCTCAGTGCGCCTTCAAAACGTTCAGTTTCCAGTGCTGTTTCCGGGATTATTGGTGGGACTTCAGTTGGCTTACCGGTTTCGTCTACTGCAACAAAAGTATAAATGGCTTCATTGGCTTTAGTACTTTCCCCGCTAAATCTATCTTCCATCCAAACATCAATATAAACTTCCATCGAAGTTCTAAAGGTTCGGGATATTTTGGCCTCAACGGTAACCACACTGCCCAAAGGGACAGAACGGTTAAAAGCAACGTGATTAACAGATGCGGTAACTGTAATACGTCGGCTGTGGCGTCTTGCAGCTATACTGGCAGCCCTGTCCATGCGCGCCAATAGTTCACCACCAAAAAGATTGTTTAATGGATTAGTTTCGCTTGGCAAAACCATATCCGTCATTATTGTTCTTGAATCACTGGGTGTTTTGGGCTGCATATGAAAAGTTTTTTCAAAGATACGCAGCAAATGCATTGAAGAAAAAGAAAGAAACTATTTTGTAGACAACATCCAGGCGTCTTGTGATTCTGAACGCTTTACTTTCTTTAGAAAGATTAGAGCTTCTTCCGGGTTTTCAAAGCTACCGTAGGTAACCTGGTGTAAGCCATATCTATTAACCCCTAGATAAGTTGCGTCATAGCCTTTGTTGCGCAATTGTGTTACTTTCTTATCAGCATTTTCCTGAATCCTAAATGCTCCTGCAATTATGTGGTGATTACCCTTACTTTTCTTTGTTACATTTAGCTCAAGTTCAGGTAATTCAAGTGGCTTTGAGTTAAAGAATGTAGCTTCCTGAATATTTTTAGACACAAGGGTTTGTGCTTCCTCCAGAACGAGTTGTTTTTTAAGAAGAGTTTCACCATAAAATCGGTAAGCTGTCATTCCCGTCGATAGGGCTAATAATAGTATGGCAGCATATTTCAAATAGGGCCTGAATGAAGTTCTTTCCCGTTGTTCGGGAGTTATAATAAAGGGAATCTTTTCTTCTAATTCGACTACTTGTTCTTTAAGCTTTTCGCGGGTAACCCCCGGAGACACAAAGGATGAGAGACCATAAGAAGACGTAAGATAATTCACCTCATTTGAAGGTTGAAATTGTAATTTACCTTCCCTGTTTAACCATAATTCACCTATAGATGATATTTTTAACCTTTCTCCTGAATGTAATTGTTTTCTCCAAGCTTTTGCAACATCAAGGGTTTGTTTCAACATTTCCTCATACGACTTGTTTTCGGCATTGGCCATGTATGAAACCAGTAAACCATCATTTGAGGATAATTGTTCATTAAATGATATTCTTTTTGAAGGAGGGTAAAAGGTATTGGTTGACTTTAGAAGTACGGCAGATTTCATTTGCGTTAGAAAGGCACCAAAATCAGGAACGACAACACAGTTGTAACGATATAAAAGTTGCTGAATGTAGTGCTCAATTCCCATAAATACAAAGATGAAGAAAAATTTGAGGGCTTCAAACTCGAGAAGAGAACTTTTTATTAACATAATATTTTGTGTAATTTGTGAATAACTAAATATATTTTATAAATGACTAAGGATGAGTTAATTGCAGTTCTTAGAATGCAAAATATCCCTCATATTGGTGATATAACAGCTAAAAAGCTGATCGCTCACTGTGGCAGTCCAATGGCAGTTTTTAGGGATAAAAGGAAGCATTTAGAAAAAATTGGGGGAATTGGATCTGCGGTTATAAGCGGCCTGCAAAACAGAAAGCACCTTCTTGCTGCTGAAGCAGAATATGAATTTATTCTTAAAAATGGAATATCCTATTCATACTTTATGGATCCTAATTATCCTGCTTACCTGAAACATTGTTTAGATGGCCCTATTTTACTTTTTAAAAAGGGCAACATTAAACTTGAGGATAAAAAAGTGATCAGTATAGTGGGTACGCGCAATAGTACTGCTTATGGCAGGGCTTTCTGTGAAAAATTCATTGAAGATATTGCGCCAATAAATCCCGTTATAATAAGTGGCTTTGCATATGGGATTGATATTTGTGCACATAGGGCAGCTTTAAAAATGGGTCTACAGACCGTAGCCTGTGTGGCGCATGGATTAAATCAAATATATCCAAAAGCACACCTTAAATATGTTGATGAAATTAATAGGAACGGAGGCTTTTTAACTGAATTCTGGAGTACAAGTAACCCGGATCGGGAAAATTTTCTAAAAAGGAATAGAATAATTGCAGGGATAAGTGAAGCGACAATTGTAATAGAATCTGCAGAAAAGGGAGGTAGTCTTGTAACGGCGGATATGGCTAATAGCTATAATCGGGATGTATTTGCCGTACCTGGACGGGTAAAAGATAAATATAGTTTAGGATGCAATAATCTAATTAAGAGCCAAAAGGCTCATATGATCACTTCTGCTGCAGATCTGATCTATTTAATGGATTGGCAATTGGAAGAACATAAAACTGTCGCCGTACAAAAGCAACTTTTTGTTGAATTGGATGAGAATGAGAAAACAATCTACACTTTTCTGCAGAAAACCGGCAGGCAATTGGTAGACCAAATTGCTTTGGAATGCCAATTACCTGTATTTAAGACGGTGTCCAGTCTTTTGACCATGGAAATGAAAGGAATGATACGTCCTTTACCCGGGAAACAGTATGAAGCTATATAGTTTAAACCAGACCAGGTAGTTTGTTTGTGTTTAATTTAAGATGATAAAACAAGCTATTTAAGGTGTTCATCGATAAAATACACTAATAAAACCGTAGACTAACTTTTGCTCTTTTCAGTAAAAAGTTTAATTACAAACCGGGTAGTTGGTTAACAAAAATCTAGTACCCTACTTTATTCCTAACTCTTTCGAGCACTGAGTCGGCGACTTTTTTAGCTTTTTCTGCACCTATTGATAGTGCATCGTCAACCTCATTTAGATGATTCATATAATAATTGAATTTATCTCGTGGTGATTTAAACTTTTCAAGGATTAATTCATACAAAGCTTGTTTGGCATGCCCATAGCCATAATTTCCATTTAAGTAATTTGACCGCATTTCAGCAATCTGAGAATCAGAAGCTAAAATTCGGTATAATGAAAAAGTGGTATCCGCCTCTGGGTCTTTTGGATCTTCAAGAGATTTGCTGTCCGTAACAATACTCATCACCTGTTTACGCAGTTTTTTATCCGGTTGGAAAATATCTATAAGATTGCCCTTACTTTTGCTCATTTTCGCCCCATCTGTCCCCGGTATATACATAGTATCTTTTTGGACCTGTGCCTCGGGCATTACAAAAGTCTCACCCAATTGCGACTGAAAACGCGATGCAACATCTCGTGTCATTTCTATATGTTGTAACTGGTCTTTACCAACCGGGACAATATTCGCATCATATAACAATATATCTGCAGCCATTAGCATAGGATATGTGAATAGCCCTGCATTAACATCTTCTAACCTGTCTGCCTTGTCTTTGAATGAATGGGCCAAGGTTAGTCGTTGATAAGGATAAAAACAGCTTAAATACCACGCAAGTTCCGTTACTTGCGGAACATCGCTCTGTCTGTAAAATACGGTGCTTTCTACATCAAGCCCGAAAGCTAACCAAGTGGCAGCAGTTGCATAGGTGTTATGTCTCAGCTCTTCACCATTTTTTATTTGGGTAAGGGAATGCATATCGGCAATAAACAGGAAAGAATCATTTTCACGATCTTTTGCCATATTGATTGCAGGTATGATCGCTCCCAGGATATTTCCGAGGTGTGGGGTTCCTGTACTTTGTATGCCGGTTAATATTCTTGCCATTTATTTTATATTTCAGAGGCAAAAGTAAAAGAAATACGATTACCCTGCTAAAATTGTTATTTTTGATTTATGCACTTACCTCTGGAAAAATTAGGTCTCGTTCTCTATCGTATTTGGTTTTATATCCTTGTGAGTCTTCCTATTTTTATTTTTTTCCCCTTTCTTCTCTTAACAACCCTTTCAGACAGGACTTATCGGCAATTTTTTTGGCTGGCACGGAATTTATGGGCAAATATTATTATTTACGGGATGTTTTGTTTTCCAAAAATATCTTACGAGCAAAAGTTGGAGAAGGGTCAAAGCTATATGTTAGTTGCAAATCATACCAGCATGCTGGATATTATGATGATGTTAAAAACAAGTAAGAACCCCTTTGTCTTTGTAGGTAAGAAAGAGTTGGTTAATATTCCTGTTTTTGGATTTTTTTATAAACGTGTCTGCATTCTTGTCGACAGAGAAGACAGTCGAAGCAGGACAGCTGTATATAGAAGAGCACAGAAAAGATTAAATCAGGGCCTTAGTATTTGTATTTTTCCGGAAGGTGGTGTACCCGAGGAGGACGTAATACTTGATGAATTTAAAGATGGGGCCTTTAAAATGGCAATAGCCCATAATATTCCTGTAGTTCCAATTACCTTTTATGATAACAAAAGCCGTTTTCCGTTCACATTTTTCAATGGAAGCCCGGGTATTGCAAGAGTAAAGGTTCATTCCTTTTTCAAAACAAAAGAACTAATGGAAAATCAAAAATCGGAATTACGGGAACAAGTAAGAACCATTATTTTAAAAGAGCTCCAAAATAGG
>NZ_JBATKE010000131.1:0-13104 GCF_049669105.1 Eudoraea sp. | reverse complement strand
GTACATTTTATACCAATTATAGTACATGACAAAAAAAAGAACACTTCGCATTGGTTTGGTCATACTCTTTTTGGGAGTATTATTGGTTGTTTCTACGAATGTAATCCTTGAATCTGTTGTTGGCCGTTACCTCAAGCAGGAAATTACCAAAATTAATGAGGAAAAAAATTATATCCTTACTGTAGATGATTTTGACATAAATATTTTTTTAGGCCGAATTAGTATTGATGGCCTAAGTATCAAACCAAAGGAAGAATTTCTTGACAGCTTAGTAAATGGCGCTACAGAAGAACACGCTTTAAAAGCCCTATCAGTTTCGAAAGTCACTTTTTCCGGTTGGACTTTTCTTAGTTATCTTACCAAAAAACAAATAGATGTTAAGAAAATAGTTGTTGATCATCTTAATTTCAATCTTTACAGACCAGAAAAAGAACATGATATAGCAGTTGTGGATAAAGAAAAAGAATCTACTTTTTCTATAGATTCCATTCATATATCGGGATTAAAAGAGCTTTCCCTGGCTGAAATAAAAATTGAAAATTATGGATTTCATATCATTGATGCCTCTAACAGGGATACTATATCTGCATACCAGGGTAAGGAGCTCATTATTGATGGCATAGATTTGGTGCCGGTTGAAAACAATACAGGTTATTTTCATTTTGACAATAGTGAGTTGGAAATTCGACTTCAAAAACAGGAATTCAACCTTCCCGACGGACTGTATGTCCTGAATTTTGAAAATTTGCGCTATTCATATGGAGATGAACATATTTCCATAGATGGTCTTATTTATAAACCCCTTGTAAGTAATGCAGAGGTGATGAGTACCTTTAAATATTCTGGTGAAGTATATGAAATTGCTATAAAAAACATTTCCATAAGTGGTTTTAATGTTGATCCCCTCATTCATTCCGGGGTATTATACATTGATCAGATAGCCATTGATAGCATGACCACCCTTATTGCCAAGGATAAAAGCAAGCCCTTTAATGAGAACAAACGTGCCTTGTTGCCTGTTCAGGGGCTTAAAAAAACAAACCAACCTCTTCAGATAAATTCAATCAGCATTACCAATTCTTATCTGAATTACTCTGAACAGGAGAAAATGCCAAAAGACCTGTTAGATATTGATATGTCTGATATTAATGCATCCATCAATACTATATCCTCTCTAAAAGACTCTATTTCGATCGATAAAGATTTAACCATTGATTTTAAGGCGATATTAATATCCACTCCAATTGAAACATTTATTAAAATGCCTTATAATTCGGCTGATGGCCGGTTTTATTTTTCCGGCAATACCCTTGGTACTACAAAGTTTACCTTTTTCAACTCAACTGTTTTTTCGGCCATAGGCGTAAAACTTGTAGGTGGCCGTTTAGACGGCATAAGTTGGGACGCAGTGGGCAATTCCACAGCTATGGATGGCAATTTCACTATGTTATACACGGATTTGGAAGTTGAACTATTTAAAAAGGATAATTCAACGAATAAAGCCTTATCATGGCTTGCCAATTCATTGGTAAAAAGTTCCAATCCATCCAAAAACGGAAACACTATTGTTTCAACAATGCATTTTGAAAGGGTCCCCTATAAAGGAATTGGCAATTACTTATGGAAATCTATCCAATCAGGAATTGTAAATGCCCTGGTCCCAACTGGAAAACACCAGTCTGTAAAAGCCGATAAAGACAGAAAAGACAGCTCGGATAAGAAAAAAAGAAATAAAAATTGAAACCTCTTTGTCCTCACCATATTTATCCGTAAATCTGTTTTTGTTCATATTAAATGGCCTTAAAATTACTTAAAATTAAATTTTAACTATTTTAATCACCCTAAAACAATTTAGTATGTTTAAAAGACTACAGATTAGCATAGTACTTATATTCATTGCATGTGCAACGGGCCATGCTCAAACAGATACACTGCTTTTAGATACGAATACTGTAATTATAGGGGAAGTTAAATCTATGAATAAGGGAATATTAACCATCGAAACCAATTACAGTGACTCTGATTTTACCATAGAATGGCTGGAGATTAAAAAAATCTATACCCAATCCGTTTTTTTAACCAGCTTAACTGATGGGAGTCGTATTGTTGGTAGCCTAAGGTCCAATGAGGGTAACTCCATTACAATTATCGATAGGGAAGGTGCAGTTGAAACAGAAGTGCAGATACCGGATATAGTATTTCTTCAGCCCCTGAATGAGGGGTTTTGGAGCAGGCTTGATGCCGCAGTAGATTTTGGTTTAAGCTTTACAAAAGCTAATAATTTAAAACAGTTCACCTTTGGAACCAACCTAAAGTATACTGAGGATAAATGGTCAGCACTTATTAATGCAAATATGTTGCGTTCTACTCAGGACAATGCAGAAGATATCAGAAGGGAAGATGCCTCTTTTGTCTTTAATTACTTTCTCCCGAAAGACTGGTATCTTTCTCCTCAGGTATCCTTGCTATCTAATACAGAACAACTTTTAGATTTGCGAACTATAGTTTCCATGGGGGTTGGAAATTACATAGTAAATACCAATAAAATGTATTGGGGCGTATTAACGGGCTTGTCCTACAACAATGAACGATTTTCAAGTGATGCTCAAGACAGGTCAAGTGTGGAAGGCATATTAGGAACTGAACTCAATATGTTTGACATTAAAGATCTAAGTATAATTACGCGTTTAATAACATACCCCAGTCTTAGCGAGAGCGGTCGTTGGCGTGTAGATTGGAATTTTGATATGAAATATGACCTGCCACTTGACTTTTATGTAAAAACAGGAGTTACCCTGAATTATGATAACCAGCCCACAGTCGGAGCAAGTGATTCGGATTATTACTGGAAACTTGCATTTGGCTGGGAATGGTAAATCCTTTAGTGTCCTAATACGCGCTATACCTGCAGCTAGCATCTCCCGTAAATTTGCAGTATACACTCATTTAACCTACGAACTTTACTAATTTTTGAATTCGTTAAAAAGAAATTATTAGGGCATGAACATCTATTTGGTATTACAATAATATTTGTCGTACATCCTGCCAGGAATTGACGCGCTCAAACCCGTTTGTATTTACATTATGAGGAGAGCTAAACAGTATGGACCTCCCCTCAAAGTTTTCGAGGTTGTATTTCCGGTCGTCTATAAGGATATCTCCCCTAAGAATGTGCTTATCCCCGCATAATATGCGCCGTTTCCAATCAATAAAAGGAAAGTGTTCATCTAACCAATAGTGTTTTTCAATTAATGAATTTGGAAATTGCATAGCCGCTGAAGCAATAAAAACGTCGTAAACTTTGGTTAATTCCCTGATTACTTCTTTACTGCCTTCAATAGGAGGCAGGGCACGAAAAAAACCTTCTTCGTGGCAGTGTCTGTGAATATGGCTTCTTCGATTTTCAGGGACGCTTTGCCATACTTCACCTCCTATACAATCCTCCACAGTAAGGTTTTCCCCGAACTCTTTGTTATAAAGCGAAATATGTGCCCTGTAGGTATCCGCTATTACCTCATCCATGTCTATAAATAATGTCATAATTGAATTTAACTATGTGAACTACTAAAAAATCCTAATACTCAGGAAATGAGTAATAAAATGTCAATCAATTGGTAATGATTGCGGTATTAAAATTAACTAATTGATAATATATAAGTCTATTTTTTTAGCTTCAAATCGATTTTTTTTGTTTTTGTCTCTATGTCTAAAAAGATCGCAGCCGTTTCCTTACCTTTAAAATTGAAATGAAAATAACCATTAAAAGGAAATATCGTTTTTTAGCGGCAATACTGCTGCTCTTATCACTCCTCGCAATAGTGATTTCCAATTTTACTATTGAAATATCGGCAAGAGGCAAAACCTTTAATGATCCGGCTGTTATACCAAAAAATAAAGTTGGCCTTGTATTAGGCACTTCAAGAATGCTTGTGGAGGGCGGTGTAAATCCATATTATGCCCATCGTATCAATGCAACCATTAAACTTTATAAAGCAGGTAAAATAGAGTATGTTCTGGTAAGTGGAGATAATGGGAGCATATACTACAATGAACCTACTACAATTAAAAAAGACCTGGTAAAAAGGGGTATCCCGGGCGAAAAAATTTTTCTTGATTATGCCGGTTTCCGCACTTTGGATTCTATGGTAAGAGCTAAATTTATCTTTGGCCTTGATAGTGTTACCGTAATCTCTCAGCAATTTCACAATGAACGCGCAATTTATCTGGCTGAGAAAAAAGGCCTTATGGCTATAGGTTTTAATGCGAAGGGGATTTCCGGGAAAGAAGGCATTAAAGTTCAGTTTCGTGAATATTTTGCAAGAGTAAAAGTATTTATAGATTTACTTTTAAATACACAACCCCGCTTTTACGGCGAAAAAATTGAGATAAAATAGGAGTCTCCTCTTTTTGTATAAAATAACCTATTTTAGTCACTGAAAGTTAACCCAACCACACATGTCAAAGTTTAAAACACTACTTAAAAACCTTGGTCCGGGGTTGTTGTTTGCAAGTATGGCGATAGGGACATCCCATTTGGTATTGTCAACCAAAGCAGGTGCGCAGTACGGCTGGGTTATGGTGATACCCATCATCCTTGCCAATATTTTAAAATACCCTTTTTTCGAATTCGGAATACGATATACCAATGTAACCAACAAAACCCTGATAGAAGGGTATCTTAATCGGGGTAAAGGTTATTTATGGCTTTATGCGTTTATTACGTTAGTAACCACCTTTACCATCCTGGCCGCACTTTATGTGGTTACTGCCGGATTGTTTATAAACCTGTTTAATGTTGAGAAACTTTCTGTTGCCATGGTTGCCCTTGGTTTATTTGTATTTATTAGTACCCTGTTAATCATAGGTCGCTACCGCTTTCTGGAGACCTCCTTAAAATTCGTCATCTCCATTTTATTTGTGGCTTTACTTGTTACCACATTATTAGTGATTTATAAAGGGCAGGTAGAACCGGTTTCCGGTTTTGTAAGACCTCCAATATTTAATGAGGTGGGTATCTTGTTTTTAATTGGGTTAATTGGTTGGATGCCCACAGCCGTTGAAGCTTCAAGTTGGATCAGCCTTTGGAGTCTGGAAAAATATAAATTAAATAAGGCCAAACCTACATTAAAAGAAGCACTACAGGAATTTAACTCAGGGTATTTGATGACCGCCGTCCTGGCTATTTTCTTTTTAATCATCGGATGGTTGACCCTTTATGGTACAAATACAGAATTGAGTGGTAATGCTATCACCTTTGCAGATCAGGTGGTGCAATTGTTTACTACACATATTGGTGAATGGGCATATATCTTTATTGCAGTATCTGCCTTTGCCACCATGTTTAGCACTTGTATGACGGCCCATGACGCTATATCAAGGGTAAGTATTGACATAGTTGGTTTGCTTACCCCTAAGACTAAAGATTTTTCCGGTAGAAAGTATTACGCCTCGGGGGTTATACTTTTAGCCCTCGTTAATTTTATCGTAATCACAGCCTTTGGAGCAAATATGGGGGCCCTGGTAGCTCTTGCAACTTTTGTCTCTTTTGTTTTAGCTCCGATAGTCGGTTATATGAATCTAAAAAATGTGATGAGTCATGACCTTCCTAACCATTTTCATCCCAGTAAGGGGTTACAAGTCCTGACTTTCGCCGGAATAATATTCCTGTCGCTGTTTGCAATTTATTATTGCTGGATGGTCCTTTTTTAAGTTAGCAACTCAAGCCTATAAAGCGTTATCCATAACCTCTTTTACCACTTCAGGATTTAATAGCGTGCTAATGTCTCCAAGATTTTCAGTGTCTTTAGAAGCGATCTTTCGTAAAATACGCCTCATGATCTTGCCACTTCGTGTTTTAGGTAAACCAGAAACAAACTGTATCTTGTCTAACTTAGCAATTGGGCCAATATGTTCGGTGATTTGCTGGTTTATTTCTTTCCTAAGGTTATCTCTGTCCCTGGTTTCCCCTATTTCCTTTAGAATCACAAAACCATAAAGTGCATTCCCTTTAATATCATGTGGGAAACCAACAATGGCAGATTCAGCCACAGCAGGATGTTCGTTTATAGCATCTTCAATTGGAGCAGTCCCCAGATTATGACCTGAAACAATGATTACATCATCAACCCGTCCGGTTATTCTGTAATATCCTACTTCGTCCCTGAGGGCACCATCCCCTGTAAAATATTTGTTTTTATAGGCAGTAAAATAAGTATCCCTGTACCTGTCATGATCTCCCCATATGGTTCTGGCCATTGAAGGCCAAGGAAACTTGATACACAACCGTCCGTCTACCTGAATTCCCATAATTTCATGACCTTCTTCGTCCATTAGTGCAGGTTGTATTCCTATAAAGGGTAAGGTTGCATATGTTGGGGTTGTTGGGGTAACATACGGTATAGGCGATATCATTATTCCGCCGGTCTCAGTCTGCCACCAGGTGTCTACAATGGGGCTTTTACCGTGTCCAATATTATTATTATACCAATGCCAGGCTTCTTCGTTAATTGGCTCGCCAACAGATCCTAAAACTTTAAGGGAAGAGAGATCATATTTTTCAACATAATCCAGGTTTTCCTTTGCCAATGCCCTTATTGCAGTAGGAGCAGTATAAAACTGATTTACTTTATGCTTTTCAACAACCTCCCAAAATCGTCCATAATCCGGATATGAGGGTACCCCTTCAAACATAACCGTAGTTGCCCCGTTTGCCAGGGGGCCATAAATAATATAGGAATGACCTGTAATCCAACCAATATCAGCGGTACACCAATACACATCACCATCCCTGTATTGAAATATATTTTTAAAGGTATAGGCTGTATATACCATATAGCCTGCACAGGTATGTACCATACCCTTTGGCTTGCCTGTTGACCCCGATGTATAGAGAATAAAAAGGGGGTCTTCAGAATTCATACGTTCGGCATCACTATCTGCATAGGCATTATCCAATAATGGTTTTAACCACAAATCCCGGTTCTTCTTCATTTTTACTTTTCCTCCGGTACGCTCAACCACCAAAACCTTCTCCACGCCCGGGCAATCTTCCAGAGCCACATCAACAATACCTTTTAGGTCTATAGTTTTATTACCCCTGAAGGAACCATCAGAAGTTACCACCATTTTACAATCACAATCATTTATCCTGGTAGCCAGTGCATTTGAAGAAAATCCTGCAAAAACAACAGAATGTATGGCACCAACTCTGGCGCAGGCCAAAACAGTATATGCCAATTCTGGAATCATGGGGAGGTATACACAAACACGGTCCCCTTTTTTTATTCCGTTTTCCTTGAGTACATTAGCCATCCTGCATACGCTTTCATGCAATTGTCCATAAGTGATATGCTGTGCTTCTTCTTTAGGGTCATTAGGTTCAAAAATGATCGCAGTGTTATTGCGTTTAGTTGGCAGGTGCCTGTCAAGACAGTTCTCTGTTATGTTAAGTTCTGCACCCTCAAACCATTTAATTTCGGGTTTTGTAAAATCCCAACTCAGCACTCTATCCCATTTTGAACGCCAAACAAAATGCTCTTCTGCTATTTCTTCCCAAAAAGCTTCAGGATTTTGAACAGACTTACGATATACCTGAAAATATTCTTCTAAATGTTTAATGTGATAATTACTCATGCCAACTATTTTTTAATGCGAATTTACTTCCATAACACCGCTAGGTATTCGAATATTCTCCACAATTTCCTGCACCTCTTTTGGAGGATCCGGTGTAAATAAGGATATAATTATAGATACTATAAAGTTAAGCAACATAGCTACAGTACCAAAACCCTCGGGAGAAATTCCAAACCACCAATCTTGCGCTGTCCCACCTCCAAACATATCAAATTTAAACTTTAGCATATAAAATAACATAGCTACCATACCGGCTATCATACCGGCTACCGCACCCTCTTTATTCATCTTTTTATAAAAAATACCCATTACTATGGCAGGGAAAAAAGAGGCAGCGGCTAAACCAAATGCCAGAGCAACTGTAGCGGCAACAAAATCTGGAGGATTTATCCCGAAATACCCTGCAATACAAACTGCTACAACGGCCGACATCCTTGCAATTACCAATTCATTTTTATCTGAAATATCTGGTTTGAATTGTTTTTTAATCAGATCATGTGAGATTGACGTGGAGATAACCAATAGCAAACCCGCGGCAGTAGAAAGTGCAGCTGCCAATCCTCCAGCCGCTACTAATGCAATTACCCAATTGGGCAAATTAGCTATCTCAGGGTTAGCGAGTACAATAATGTCCTTATCTACTTCCAATTCATTAATCATGGGGTCCGCTACATACTGAATAATCCCATCGGAATTTTTATCATCAAATTTTAACAGGCCAGTGGATTCCCATTTAGAGAACCAGGCGGGCATCTCAGCATAATTTTTATTGCTTACCGTCTCAATTAAATTTGTTCTGGCAAAAACGGCAATCGCAGGGGCCGTGGTATACAAGATGGCTATAAAAAACAGGGCATAACCCGCAGATTTTCGGGCATCCTTTACTTTAGGTACTGTAAAAAACCTGACAATGACATGAGGTAATCCTGCGGTTCCTACCATTAAAGCAGCAGTAATGAAAAATACGTCAATCATAGGCTTGGAGCCCTTAGTGTATTCATCAAATCCAAGCTCCATCGATAATCCGTCTAACTTGTCCAGCAAGGAAACACTTTCACCAATTACATTACTACCCATTCCTAATTGAGGAATTGAATTACCGGTCATCTGAATGGAAATAAATATAGCAGGCACCATAAAAGCAAAAATCAATACGCAGTACTGGGCCACCTGCGTATAGGTAATTCCCTTCATGCCCCCCAAAACGGCATAAAACAATACGATGATCATACCAATAATTACACCTGTATTTATAGGAACTTCCAGAAATCTGGAAAAAACGAGGCCTACCCCCCTCATTTGACCTGCCACATAGGTAAATGAAACCATAAGGGCACATACAACAGCCACTGAACGCGCTATATTGGAATAGTAGCGATCACCTATAAAATCTGGTACCGTAAATTGTCCAAATTTTCTGAGATAGGGTGCTAGCAGAAGTGCCAGAAGCACATATCCGCCGGTCCATCCCATCAAATATACAGAACCGTCATAACCATCAAATGATATTAATCCGGCCATTCCTAAAAAAGACGCAGCCGACATCCAGTCTGCGGCTGTAGCTAATCCATTCGCCCAGGCAGGAACATGGCCCCCGGCAACATAAAAATCTTTAGTAGAACTGGCCCTGGACCAGATTGCAATTCCTATATAAAGTAAAAAAGTAAGGACAACAATGGTTAGTGTCCAGGTTTGTACATCCATGCACTGTAAAAGTTTGGTTGGTTTAATTTATTCGTCGAACCCGTATTTCTTATCAAGGCGGTTCATCAATATGACATATATGAATATGAGCACAACAAAGACATAAATGGAGCCCTGCTGTGCAAACCAAAAACCGAGCTTAAATCCCCCAAGGGAAATAGTATCCAGGGTTTCCTTGAACAGAATTCCAAAACCATAGGATACTAAAAACCAAATAGCTAACAAAATTGAAAGGTATTGCAGGTTTTTTTTCCAATATCCCTTAGCTTTAGAATCGCGACTCATATAAAATTTATTTCTTTAAATATAAGTATTCCAAAGAATTAAAAGGTAAGCCGAAGCAAAATTTTGGTTTACCCACATGAAGCTATTTTACCGATTATGGCGGCATATGCTTTTATGGAATCATTGCGGAATGTTAAAGAGCTTCCCTGAAGGAATCGACAGAGCCTAATATATGAGGTCGTAATTTAAGACAACTATCAATTGCCGCTCATTCTGGTTATGTAATTGCTCCAGACAGTAAACGCCATTCTTACAGGAATTGATTATTTTATCCTCTCCATAGCCAATTGCGTACAGAATATTTGAAGTTGAAACACCATGCTGTTCTAAATAGTCCTTTATGGCATCTGCCCGCTGCTGTGATAATCTAAAATTTGTAGCACCTCCACCACGACTATCAGTATGAGATTCTATTCGTAATTGTAATTGAGGAAAACTTTTAACCACGAGTACGGCTTTGTCCAGCTCAGCGGCAACCTCAGGAGTTATAACGGACCTGCCTTTTTGGAAATAGAATTTCTTCAATTTGAGTACCGTCTGATCCTCTTTTTCTTCTACAAGGTCATCCAGAAACAGCAGGTTCATGTCAACGGAACCATTCGCCTCAAGATTTTCGGTTGCAGTTTTATCAAAAGACTGGATTTGTGAAGAATATCGTTCTTTGGAAACCTCAAGTACAATAGACTCTCTCCAGGGAATTTCCAATCTGTAGGTGCCATCTTCATTGGAATAAATTTCTTTAATTAAGTTTTGCTCTGTATCGTAAATTCTAACTGCTGCCTTAGAAACTCCTTCTTTAGAGCCGGAATTAGTTACCTTTCCCCTTAACACCAATGTTTTAAGACCTGGTTTCTCATCAACATTAAATCCATAAATATCATCTTTGCCTTTACCTTCAGCCCTGTTTGATGAAAAATAACCCGTAAGCCCCTCGGTTTTATTATTTTTAATAATGAACCCAAAATCATCCTCCGCAGAATTAAGACCTAAACCCAAATTAACCGGGATGCTAAAAGATTCATCGCCTTGCATTTCTGATTTATAAATATCCATGCCTCCCAGGCCATAAAAGATATCCGATGCAAAATAAAGGCTATTTTCAAAGACAAAAGGTGAGACCTCATTGCCCGGAGTATTTATCCTTGACCCCAAATTTATGGGTGCAGACATGATCTTTCCTTCGTTAGTATCTACATAATAAAGATCTGTGCCCCCAAATCCATCAGGGAAATTAGCTGCAAAGTAAAGTCTGCTGGTGTTTGCATCATAGAACGGGTAATAAAAAGAGGTACTTGGATCTCTTAAAAGATATTGTGCAGATTCTTCCCCGGCAGCCATCATAACGGCCAGGCTATTTTTTCCGTTTTCATCGAAAGTCAGCTGATCCTCCTGAGTATTTGAACTCACATAAAAAACAGCATCCTTGGCTTCAGAATAGAAGGGTGTTGCCTGATGGAAATCTGATGCAGGAACATCTAAAAACGGATTGGGATTTAGAATCTGACCATCAACCCCAACTTTGGCTACAAATATTTCCAGGTATTCTTTTTCCTTGTTTCCTTTTTTATTATTGGCTTTAAGACTTCTGGTGCTGGTAAAAAGTAATTTATCATCCTTATAAAAAGATGGTGAAAAATCAGAGGCCGGACCATTGGAATTGATATTAAAAATTTGATAATTGAGGTCATTAGCAATTTCAGAATCCTGAAGCTCATAATTAAATTCCGCGTTTTCCAAGAGCTCATTGGATAAAACATCTGTCTTTGTTGCAAGAAAGGCCTTCACTCTGTCCTGGCCGGAGGTTTTGGCCATGGCCTGCAACATATTATTAAAGTGATAGGTAGAAATTTCAGTATCCTCCTTATATATTGAAAGATACGTATCCATTGCATTTTTATAATTGTTCGTACGCAAATAAGAATCTGCTAAATTGAGTATTTGTTTTTTACTTAGGGGTTTTTCGTTTTTTTCCTTTTTGTATTCAATAATTGCCTGGGGGTATTTGTACTCAAAAAAGAAGTCATCTCCTTTTGATTTTTTATCCTGGGCAAAAGAAAAGCTGCTTACAAACAAAAAAGCTATCAGAATTAAGAATTTATATTTCATTGCCTTTACGTTTAGAAAAACCTTGGTGAATCTATTTGTTTTGGTTTGCCCTTAAGATTCTCAATTTTATCCTTTTTAGTTTTAGCGCCTCTTCCAACATAAAACTTAAGTATTATTTCGTGCGAACCATTATTATATTGACCTATTGGATTGGTGTTATAATCGTAAGAATATCCAGCAAACATGCTGTTGGATATCTGAAATCCTACCAATCCGCTTATTGCATTATCAAACCTGTAAGAGGCCCCGGCGGTCAACACATCATTAATTAGAAAGTTAGCTGATAAATTTGCAGTTGCCGGTGCTCCCGAAATAAAATTTGCTAAAAAAGCAGGTTTAAATTTAAGATTTTCAGATAAATCAAAAACATAACCCCCTATAAAATTAAACTGAAGTCCATCATCTACTACCTGGGCTACATCATCGTTGTAAAGACCGCCAGGCAAAAAGTTAGGTGCCGATACCCCTATGTACCATTTGTCCTGATATAAAAATAACCCGGCCCCAACAGTGGGATAAAATTCGTTGATTTGTTGCCGACCCAAAATAGGCTCTCCGGGGTTTTCAAAATCTCCTTTAGAAAAATCGACATTCAAAAACGAACCCCCTACATCCATACCAAAAGACAATTTTGTATTGGCAGAAAGATATAGTTGATACGAATAAGAAATATCTACAAAGGTATTTGTTGTTGGGCCCAACTGATCACTTTGAACGTTAAGACCAAGTCCCATCTTGTCATTTTCAAAAGGATAATTTATCCCAAACCTGATGGTCCTGGGAGCTCCCTCAATATCTATCCATTGCGCCCTGTACAGGCCTGTAATATCTATAGTTTCTACCGTTCCCACATAGGCGGGGTTAAAACTTCCAATATTGTACATATATTGGGTGTACTGGGGTTCCTGCTGGGAATAACCCGTACTGCACATGGCAAGTAAAAAGCCAAGTAGTAGAAAGACATTGCTATATAAAGATCTGCTTGAGGTACAAGTCATTATTTTTATCATCTTATGAGCTGAATCCAGCCTTTTCTAATTTCTGAACCATCTCCTAAATCCAGTACATAATAATAGGTGCCTGCAGGTACCTGTTCACCGTTTCTTGTTCCATCCCAGGTATTCCCGTCTGTCATGCCCTGAGCTTCAAATATCTTGTTGCCATATCTGTTAAATATCTGAAGAAAATTGTTTGGATAATCCTCCAGGTTATTAATCTTGAGCAAATCATTTGTTCCATCACCATTGGGTGAAAATTCATTAAACAGGAAGCCGGGTTCCGTGCTGGTTGGTTCGTTTACATTAACCCGGGCAAATGCTTCAGGATCTGCTCCTGGCACAAGGGGAGGACTAAGTATGGTTGCGGTATTGCCCCAAA
>NZ_JBATKE010000130.1:0-7220 GCF_049669105.1 Eudoraea sp. | reverse complement strand
TTTATGGGAAGGCGTGACTCCATTGCTGCGCCTTATCTGTTTCCCTCAATAGGGTATTACAACAAATCAGGTTTTTTTGCAGATGCGTCCTTGTCATTTCTGACTGGACCGGAAGCTAACAGAGTTGACCTTTTTCTGCTCAGTACGGGTTACAACTTTAATTTAAACAAGTTTAGCGGAGGTATTTCGGGGACGGCTTACTTTTTTAATGAAGAAAGTTTTAATGTGATGTCTTCTGTTTTAGGCGATCTAACCGGCATTGTTAGCTATGATTTTGAGGTAATGGAGGCTTCCTTCTCTTTAACGAGTTATTTCAATGATGGGAGTTCCACCGATATTATTACCGGCTTGATGCTCGATCGTACTTTTTATGCCATTAATAAAAATCTAATGATTAACCCCAGTATTTCTTTGTATGCGGGGACACAACATTTTTATCAGCAGTACTATAGTAGCAGTCGCCTGGGGAACAGAAAAGGAAATGGTATGGGTAATTCAGGTTCCGAATCAGCGGAACCCAATATGATTAATATTGACGAAGTTGAAAAATTTAAAGTTCTCAATATAGAATTAGCAATTCCATTACATTACAATTACAGGCATTTTTTCTTTTCATTTTACCCCATGATGGCGTTCCCTCAAAGCAGCGCAACAATAATCAATGAAGATACTATAGTTGAAGAAGATCTTAAACCGGTTTTCTATTGGTCCGCCGGGATAAGTTACTGGTTTAAATCCTAAAAAATGTATCTTTAAGGTAAATCATAAAATGAATGATCATTCATAATTTTGGAGCTGAAAACTCCTTGCTAAATCAATTTGTCGCAGAACTTAGGGATATAAATATTCAAAAGGATTCCATGCGTTTTCGAAGGAATATTGAACGGATTGGTGAAATCCTTTGTTATGAATTAAGCAAAACTCTAAATTATAAGGTAAGTACAGTTCAAACACCCTTTGGCCATAAAGCCATGGCATTGCCATTAGACAACCTGGTTTTGTGTTCTGTCTTAAGGGCGGGTTTGCCCTTACATCGTGGGCTTTTGAATTATTTTGACAAAGCTGAGAACGCTTTTATTTCTGCCTACAGGCATCATCCGGCCGGAGGTAACGAATTTGATGTAATCGTTAAATATTTTGCTGCTCCGGCTTTGGGGGGTAAAACACTCATATTAACAGACCCTATGCTGGCAACTGGTAAGACGTTAGAGAATGTATTAAATGCCTTAAAAAACCATGGTCAACCTAAACAAATACATATTATTTCTGTTATTGGTTCTAAAAAGGGGATAGAATATGTAAAAAGTGTTTTCCCTGATAATACACACTTGTGGATTGCTACTATTGATGATGAATTGACCGCCAAAGGATATATCATTCCCGGATTGGGCGATGCCGGGGATCTTGCTTACGGAACCAAACTTTAATTTCTTTTTAATCATCTCAAGATAATCTGCTTGCATACTCTGTAACATAAGTTACCATATTTCAGTAACATAGGTTACCGTTTGCACTTTCTTCTAAGCTTAATTTTGCTTCAAAATAATTAGTTGATGAAGAATGCACTACAAATACTGATCATGTTAAGCGTTTTTTTTATAAATGCTCAAAAAGACGTACTTATTACCAAAGGTGAGGTAATGAACAGGGTGATGGAGTACAATTCAACCTTAAAAATCACAGAAAAGGATATTATGGCTGCTGAGGGTGATTTTAGGCAAACCAATGCCGTACTCTTGCCCAATATTAGTCTTTCACATACAGGCATAGCCACTAACAATCCGTTGATGGCTTTTGGTGTTAAATTAAATCAGCAAATTGTAACACAAGCCGATTTTGATCCGGACCGCCTGAATAACCCAAGTCAAATTGAAGATTATGCAACCCGGTTTGAAATTCAACAACCCTTGTTGAATTTTGATGGTTTCTACCAGCGCAAAGCAGCAAAAGCCAAATTGACAGCCTCGGAATACCAATCCGGGCGCACGCGGGATTACCTGATGCTGGAGGTTGAAAAAGCATACATGCAGTTACAGCTGGCATACAAAACAGTAGAAGTTTTGGAAAAAACAAAAGTGGCTGCTATGGAAAACAAAAGGCTTGCAGACAACAGTTTCAAACAGGGATACCTTCAACGATCTGATGTGCTGGCGGTGGAAGTGCGGGTTACAGAAATTGATAATCAACTGCAGTATGCAAAAAGCAATATTCAAAATGCCTCCAATTACTTGTCGGTTATGATGAATGACTCCACCTACCAAATAATGGTCCCAGCCGATTCACTCAAGGTTTTTGCAAACCAATTTTCTTTGGAAAATGTATCGGAGAATAGAAAAGATATTTTGGCAATGGAATCAGCTAAAGAGGCCTATTATCAAACATATAGGTCGGATAAAATGAGTTTTTTACCAAAATTGAATGCCTTTGGAACCTACGAATTACATGATGAACAGGTGTTTCGAGGAAGTGCCAGCGGCTATCTTTTTGGGGCAGAATTAAGATGGGACATCCTGAACGGGACTAAACGGTTTGGTAAAGCCCATAAAAGTAAAGCAGAGTTTGAAAAAGCCACATTGGAATTAGAGCAATACAAATCAGAAAGTCAGCTAGAACTCAACAAAGCGAGGCGGATGCTTCAGGATACCAAAAATAATCTGGAGCTTACGACCCTGGCTTTAAATCAATCCAAAGAAGCACTCAGAATTCGGAGCAATCGTTTTGCACAAGGTTTGGAAAAAACGACGGATCTGCTCTTAGCAGAAACGCAATATGCTCAGAAACAACTGGAATATTATTTCACCATTTTTCAGCATAATTCTGCTGTGGCCTACATGGAATTTTTAACAAAGGAATAATTAAATAATGAAGAATAAAAACCGAAATATGCAAAAATTATACGTGATACTTCTGATACTTCTTGTCTGGAGTTGTAGTACTAAAGAGAAGAAAGAGCAACAGGCAAATGAGCTTGTTATTCCGGTAACCGTAAGAATGGTTGGTGAGATTGATGGTCCGAATATGATTTCCACCAGTGGAACCATAGAAGCCGTTAAAAGTGCCAACTTAAGCACCCGAATCATGGGACATGTAGACAAGATTCATGTCAGGATGGGGGATAAGGTTACCAAAGGACAACTTCTATTGAGCATCAACAACACAGAACTGTCTGCGAAGCTTGCCCAGGTAAATGCCGGAATTGCTGAAGCTACAGCAGCCTATAACAATTCAGAAAAAGACCTGAAAAGATTTACCGCTTTGTTTAATGAAAATAGCGCTTCACAGAAGGAGCTGGATGATATAACTGCTAATTTCAATATGGCCAAAGCGAGACTGGAGGGCGCAAAGCAAATGAAAAATGAAGTAAATGCACAATTTTCTTATGCAGATATTCGTGCTCCTTTTAACGGAGTAGTAACCAATAAGTTCATAAACCCCGGTGATATGGCAAATCCTGGAAAGCCTCTTCTTGAAGTAGAAGCTCCCGGGAAATATCAGGTGCTCACTTTAGTACCCGAATCTGAAATAACAAAAATCAAGCAGGGCATGGAAGTGCAGGTAAGTTTGAACTCCTTGAATGAGATTGTCCCGGGTGAAGTTGTTGAGGTAAGTAGCTCATCTAAAAATACAGGTGGTCAGTATCATGTTAAAGTGTCCTTATCGGAAACAAGCGCGCCTATCCTATCCGGGATGTATGCCACAGTCAAATTTCCTATAGCAGGCGATAATCAATCAAGAGCAACTTTAATACCACTTGAGGCAGTTGTTCAAAAAGGTCAATTATCCGGAGTATATACAGTAAGCGAGACTAACACGGCCCTTCTCAGATGGCTTCGTTTAGGACGGACCTATGGTGATAAGGTTGAGGTTTTGTCTGGCTTAACAGCAGATGAAAGTTTTATTATTTCATCAAATGGAAAACTATATAACGGGGCTAGAATATCTATACAATAGATCCGGGTTAGGTTTATTTACCGCCCACCAAGAAAAGAAGTTCATAAAGCAATAATAAAAATATGAAAGAAGGATTAGCAGGGAAAATTGCAAAGTCGTTTATAGGATCAAAGCTAACGGTGCTCCTAATGATAGTTTTTATGATCATTGGAGTATACAGCTCCTTTTTAATTCCAAGGGAGGAAGAACCTCAGATTGATGTTCCCATTGCTGATATTTTTGTGGGATACCCGGGAGCCAGCCCTACCGAAGTTGAGTCAAGGGTGGTAAAGCCTCTGGAAAAACTTATCTCCAATATCAAAGGAGTTGAATATGTTTATTCTACTTCCATGAATGAACAGGCAATGGTTATTGTGCAGTTTTATGTGGGGGAGGATATTGAGCGGTCTTTTGTTAAACTCTATAATGAGATTAATAAGCATATGGATATCATGCCACAGGGCGTGACTTTTCCTTTGGTAAAAACAAGGGCCATTGATGATGTGCCAATGTTGGGGTTAACATTGTGGAGTGAGAGTTACGATGATTACCAACTGAAGCAGATTGCACAGGAAATTACTGACGAAATTGAAAAGATAAATGATGTTTCGGCTATCCAGAAAATTGGTGGCAGGAACAGGCAATTAAGGGTAGTACTCGACAAAAATAAGATGGCAGAAAGCGGTCTGGATTTTCTTTCCGTTGCCCAGATGATAAAGGCCAACAATAGCCAGCTAAACAGTGGTAGTTTTGATAAATATGATACAGAGTTCACAGTAACCACCGGAAGATTTTTGGAAACTACAGAGGATGTTGAAAATTTGGTAGTAGGCGTTCAACAAAATCAACCAATATACCTTAAACAAATTGCGACAATACATGATGGAGCTGAATTGCCCAAAAATTATGTTTCTCTTGGTTTTGGCCAGGCGAGCGAAAATGCCCGGCTGTATAATTCTGAATATCCGGCTGTTACCATTTCCATAGCCAAACGAAAGGGAGCAGATGCAATGAAGATTTCGGATATTATCCTGAAAAAGGTAGATCATCTGAAACAAAATTTGATTCCGTCCGATGTGCATGTGGAAGTTACCCGTAATTATGGCGAAACTGCTTCTCAAAAAGTATCAGAATTACTTATGCACCTCATAGGCGCAATCATTGCGGTCACTTTTGTGGTTATGTTAGCCATGGGTTGGCGAGGTGGTTTGGTAGTGTTTTTATCAGTCCCAATTACGTTTGCCCTTACATTACTCAGCTATTATATGCTGGACTATACACTCAATAGGATAACTCTTTTCGCCCTGGTGTTTGTAACGGGAATAGTCGTGGATGATTCCATAATTATTGCAGAGAACATGCACCGTCATTTTAAAATGAAGCGTTTGCCGTTCAAACAAGCTGCACTTTATGCTATAAATGAAGTTGGGAACCCAACGATTTTGGCAACTTTTACGGTAATTGCATCGGTTTTACCAATGGCTTTTGTTTCAGGATTAATGGGCCCATATATGTCCCCAATGCCAATTGGAGCATCTATAGCAATGATATTGTCATTGTTTGTGGCACTTACAATTACTCCTTACCTCGGTTTTATTTTTCTGCGTGAAAAGGAAAAAAAGGGCAAGAAAAAAGAAGAGAAACAACTAGAGGAAACTTTTATATATAGGATCTACGAGAGATTTGAAAAACCTTTGTTGGAAAATAAAAAAATACGATGGATATTTCTGGGAATAACTTTCATTTTGTTATTGGCTTCGGTAGCCATGTTCTTTACTAAAACGGTTGCTGTAAAAATGCTGCCTTTCGATAATAAAAATGAATTTCAGGTGGTCATAGACATGCCTGAAGGTTCAACGCTTGAAAGGACTGCTGTTGTTGCTAAAGAGATTTCCCAGTATTTATCTACTCGTCCGGAGGTTATTAATTATCAAAGTTATGTAGGAACTTCAGCTCCTATAACCTTTAATGGACTGGTAAGGCACTATGATCTCAGGAGCGGTAGCAATGTTGCTGATATCCAGGTAAACTTAGTAGATAAACACGAAAGAAGTGCTCAAAGTCATCAAATTGCAAGCCTGCTGCGCCCTGAAATTAGTAAAATCGGAAAAAAATATAATGCGAACGTAAAAGTGGTGGAAGTACCCCCGGGACCACCGGTGTTATCAACCATCGTAGGAGAAATTTATGGACCGGATTATGACGAGCAGATTGCTGTCGCTAATCAGGTACGGAGCCTTTTAAACAATACCAAAGATGTTGTGGATGTGGATTGGATGGTAGAAGCAGACCAAACCGAGTATGAATTCATCATAGATAAGCAAAAGACAATGCTTTATGGTGTGACACCACAGCAAATTACTCAAACATTAAATTTGGCCCTTTCTGAGAGAGCCATAACGAACTTATATGATGAAGACGCATCCAATCAGGTAGATCTGATACTTGCCCTGGACGAAAAAGAGAAATCTACTATTGATGATATTTCTCAACTCAAGGTTAAATCAAAAATGGGTACTATGAATACCATAGGAGATTTAACGGATATTAATAAAACCTTTACTGCCAAAAGCATTTATAGAAAAAATCAAAAACGGGTGGTTTATGTTGTTGCTGATATGGCTGGCGAATTGGAGAGCCCGGTTTATGCTATCCTGGGCATGAGTGATAAATTAAAGGATATAGATATTCCGGAAGGATATAAGCTTGAAGAACTTTACATTAAACAGCCAGATTTTGAAGATGATTACACTATAAAATGGGATGGAGAATGGCAAGTTACATTGGAGGTATTCAGGGATTTGGGAATTGCATTTCTTGGGGTTATTGTCATTATCTATATTTTAATAGTAGGGTGGTTTCAAAATTTTAAGGCACCGATAGTGATGATGGTGGCAATTCCACTTTCTTTGGTGGGAATTGTTCTGGGCCATTGGTTGTTAGATGCATTTTTTACGGCTACTTCTTTTATTGGAATGATAGCATTGGCTGGAATAATGGTAAGAAATTCCGTGTTGCTTATAGACTTTATAAACCTTCGTGTTGCAGAAGGTATTCCTTTAAAACAAGCGGTTATTGACGCAGGCGCAGTTCGTACAACTCCCATACTCCTAACCGCCGGTACTGTCGTAATTGGTGCCTTTGTCATTCTTTTTGATCCTATTTTTCAGGGCCTGGCAATTTCATTAATGGGAGGAACTATTGCTTCAACAGTACTTACGCTGCTGGTTGTACCACTTGTATATTATTTGATAGAACGTAAAAATCACAAAATATGAAATTACTAATCG
>NZ_JBATKE010000129.1:0-19302 GCF_049669105.1 Eudoraea sp. | reverse complement strand
TATCCCTGAAAGGCACCTGGCCAAAATTGTCTAATATTACATATACAGCTAAAGCCCTGAAGAAAGATGCAGCCGCCCTTGAATCTGGCGTAGATGCAGATCTGCTGTCTAATACTTCACTGGCTACGAGCTGAAGCTCATTCCATTGATTCCAAACATTTGTTATATACTGGTGATCAGGAGTCCAGGAATGCTGGTGTAATTGTCTCCATATACCATTATCACCCCAGTCAGATCCTCTTGTAGGAACTAACATTTCATCTGTTGTAACCTCACTAAGCGCATAAAGATTATCCTGTCCACCAATGTATCCGTTTATGGAGTTATACATAGCAGAAACCTGACTTGCCGCTTCTTCGGCAGTTGCAATACCCTCAAAGTTAGGGGCAAGCAAAGAATCGGTTGCTTCGATTTCCAGATTGGTACATGAGAAAAACAGTACCAATGCTGGTAAAGAAAGCATCAAAATTTTTGATCGTGTTTTTAAATAATTAATCATTGCAGTTTTTTTTTAAAATTAAAATTTAGCATTTATTCCTAAAGTCACTGTCAGCGGTCTTGGGAATGTGGTATAATCTATCCCCTGACTTGGTATACCACTTCCAAAACCATCACCCGTGTTGGCCGTAACTTCAGGATCCAGACCGGTATAGCCAGTAAACAGTAATAAATTTTGTCCGGTTAATGAGAACCTTAAATTCTTAAACGTTCCATCCTTAAGAGGCACATTATAGCCAACCGTTGCGTTTTGCAACCGTACAAAATCTCCTTTTTCCAAATATAGGGTTGACACTTCTTGTGATAATAGCGTTAAACCTTCCGGATCTGTGTTTCTGGAAGTTAAAAAGGTAGGCTTGTTTAAGAAGGCATTTCTTGTGTTGTTATAAACCGAGAATCCAAACTGACCTGCAAAGAAGATGTTGGCGTCCCAATTGCCTGCATTTAAATTAAGTGTAAGTCCGGAAAGAACATCAGGTACCGCATCCTCACCAACAAAATCTTTGTCGTCAGCACTGAAATTGGGGTTTCCATTGGCATCCTCAGAATATGTTGCCATATAGTAAGAGAAAATAGATATTCCTTCTCCCAGGCGCTGAGCGAAAGCTCCCGTAAGCCCCGGACCATTAATTTCTCCGAAATCTGCTGTTGTCCCTTCTAAACCTTTAACCTTATTGTCGTTATAGGAGATATTAAATGCTCCTGAAAAAGTCATTTTATCATTTTGGATAAAATCATAGGCAACAGCCAATTCTACCCCTTTGTTGACGAGTTTGCCATTTGCAAGGTTTTTAAAGACAAAAGGATCAAAGGCAGGTGCAGCTGCGGCTTGTCTAAACAAGAGATCTTTAGTACTCTTATTATAGAAGTCAAGCGAGCCAGTAAATCGATCGAGGTTGAAACCAAAATCAATTCCGACATTTATATCAGTTGTCTCTTCCCACTTTAAATCTGGATTTTGAACTGCCACGGTTTCAAGCCCTGGTCTGTTAATACTACCATCGTCATTAATAGTCGGGTCAGCAAAACGTTGTCTTTTAAGAAACTGACCATATGATAAACCATCCTGGTTACCTGTGATACCTCCACTTAATCTTAGTTTTAATGTAGAAAAAGCAGGACCAATGAAGTCTTCTTCATTAACTTTCCACGCAAAAGCACCTGATGGGAAATAACCATATTGGTTGTCCGGCGAAAATTTAGACGAACCATCTGCTCTAAAGGTTGCAGTAAATAGGTATTTGTTATGCAGGCTTACATTTGCCCTTGCAAAGTACGATTGTAATTCATCAGTATTGTTGTAGTTGTTTACCCAGACAGAGGTATATTGTCTGCCCTGAACAGAGCTTAGCACTCCGCTATCATTGAATGGGTTAAGAGTGTTTAAAAAAGTACCATTACTATCATAACCAAATTGTTGGTAGGGGCCTGCAATGTTACTGGCTACATTGTTTATGTCTTGTCTTAGGTTTGTACCCATTTGGTCCAGATTGACTTCAGGTGTACCCCAACCCTGAGAATTGAATCCTTGTCTTTGAAAATCCTGATAGGTAAAACCTATAATCGCATCCAAAGAGACGTTAGTCCAATCTCTCTGCCAATTAAGGGTTGCCTCAAGTAATTTACTTGTCGCTTGCAATTCATTGAATGAGGCCTGTCCCTGACCACTCACCCTGTTCTGATTTGTAACTAAAGGTGAAATAGTTGCGCTTGCTGTAGCATTAGAGTCATCATAACCCAAAGCTATCTTTGCTCTCAATTCATTATCATCATCATCAATAATATCATAAGAGGTAGCAAAGTTGATTAAAAACCTGTCTGTATTGGTTTTTTGTCGGAAATAAGCCAAAAGGTTCGCGGGGTTTAAGAGGTTACCCGGAATAACAAACGCTGGATCGTTTGGCCATGTTGGGTTTGCGGAATAAGTTGCTCCAATTAGGTTACCACTGGCACCGGTACCACCACTAATTTGTGGGGCCAAATCATTGACACGGGCAAGTGATGCCTGTAAATCAAATTTTAGTCTGTCATCCAAAAAACGCTGATTGACATTTACTCTTCCTGTTATTCTTTCCTGAGAAGAGCCTTGGATAACTCCAAACTGTTTTCCATAACCAAAAGTAGCTCTTACATTACCACTACCATAATTATTGGAATAGGATAAATTGGTAACAGGAGAAGCCACAGTTCTTAAAACTACTTTCTGCCAGTCTGTATTAAATCCTTCATCTATATCATTCGCAATTGTTTCACCACGATCTGCGGTGGTCTGTGCTATAAATGCCGGCCCATCCAAAAGTTTAAAATTCTCTCTGGGTGTTGAAATACTGAGGGTTTGATTAAATTCCCATACGCCACCTTGAGAAGTTTTACCACTTTTTGTGGTCACAATAACTACCCCATTTGCTCCCCTGGATCCATAAATGGCTGTTGCAGAGGCATCTTTTAAGATAGAGATACTCTCAATATCAGCAGGGTTAATAAAATTTAACGGGTTTCTGGAAGCATTTTCACCACCTGTTATATCTCCACCACCAGGTGTAGTAGATTCAGAAGATAATGGAACACCGTCCACTACGAATAGCGGGCTGTTGTTAGAGCGGATAGAATTTGCACCCCTGATCCTAATGTTTACTCCAGCACCTGGCTCACCACTGGACTGAGTAATCTGAACCCCGGCAGTTTTACCCTGGATCAATTGTTCGGGAGAAGCAATAATACCTGAATTAAAGTCTTCAGAATTAATTGCTGAGACAGCACCTGTTGCATCTTTCACTGTAGTAGTACCATAACCGATGATAACTACTTCGTCCAATGCTTGTGCATCTTCTGCCAAAACTACATTAACAGTAGTTCTTCCATTTATTGCGACTTCTTGAGTACTGTAACCAATGTAACTAACAACCAGTGTAGCATCGCTGTCTACATTGTTTATTGTATAGTTACCATCAAAGTCCGTCTGTGTACCGTTGGTAGTTCCTCTAACAACAACACTGGCCCCTGGTAAAGGACCATTTGCATCAGAAACTGTACCTGATACTTCTTGCGCTTTTGCAAGTCCGAAGCTTAAAATAGCTCCAACTAATAAAAAGCTCTTTAGTAGCGTAATCTTCATAAAAAGTTAATTTTGAGTTTAGTTAATTTTAGTGCCAAAGGTTAAACCTATGTAAAAAATATGTTAATATCATTCTGTCAACAACACTTATTAACAACGAAAACGGTTTCGTGTTAATAACTTTTATTAAGTAACAGTCTGACAATATAGGATTGGCAAAATTATGTTATCCCTATTTTTCGGGTTCAAACTTTGTTAAAAACGAAACAAATATAATATTTTTTTTATACTGCAAGCTTACAAAGATACTTGTTTATGTGGTTATGGGCATTTTTATATGTTAAAAAAGAATATATTTATAAGTTGACTCATTATAATAACATTAACATTTGGAATATTTTTATTCTTTAACATTTGAAAAAAAAGATTACTCTTAAACAAATTGCCAGGGAATTGGAAGTGTCTATTTCAACAGTTTCAAAGGCCCTGAAAAACAGTCGAGAAATAAGCAAGGATACAACAGAAAAAATTCAGGCCTTTGCTAAACTTTACCACTACAAACCTAACAATATTGCTTTAAGCCTTAAAAGCAGGCGCACTAAAAATATAGGGGTAATCATACCTGATATAGTTCATCATTTTTTTACCACGGTTTTTAGAGGGATAGAGCAATTTGCAGATACCAAGGGGTATAATGTTATTGCATGTGTATCTGATGAATCTTTTGAAAAGGAGGTGATTAATATGGAGCTGTTGGCAAATGGCAGTATTGATGGTTTCATTATGGCTCTATCTGCAGAAACACAGCTAAAAAATGATTTCCACCATTTAAAGGAAATAATTGATCAGGGTATGCCGCTGGTTCTTTTTGATAGGGTTACGGATGAAGTAATCTGTGATAAGGTAGTTATTAATGACTTTGAAGCGGCTTATATGGCTGTAAAAAAACTTATTCACGATGGCAGAAAACGAATTGCACTAGTAACAACCGAAAGTTATTTGAATGTAAGTGAAAAAAGAGCTCAAGGTTATTTCCAGGCTCTGAAAGATCACAACCTGGAATTGGATAAAAGTTTAATTTTACGTTTGCCCTATCAATTCGAAGATGAAACAATGAGCGAAACCTTCTTTGCAACAACAAATATGGATGCGGTCTTATGTGTTAATGAAATTTTTGCAGTCAGATCTATGAGGATAGCACAGAAAAATGGATTGAGAATCCCGGAAGACGTTGCTTTTATTGGTTTTACGGATGGTATTCTGTCTAAACTGGCTACACCTGCACTTACATCGGTTGCCCAACATGGAGAACGAATGGGTGAAATTGCTGCCAGAATGCTTATTGAGAAAATTGAAAGAGATGATGAAAAGGAATTAGAAGAAGAAACTTTTAGGACTGAAGTTATCGAAGCAACGCTGATAGAAAGAGAATCTACCATTAACTAATTACACACATTAATAGTCAAATGAAGAAAACCGGATTTATATTCGATTTAGACGGAGTAATTGTCGATACCGCAAAATACCATTATCTGGCCTGGAAAAATCTGGCCGATGAACTCGGTATTCATTTTACCGAAGATGACAATGAGAAATTCAAAGGTGTTAGTCGTAAAAGATGTCTCGAGATTTTATTGGAAATGGGAAATATTTCCGTTTCAAAAGAACAGTTCGACCTCTGGTTGCAGGAAAAAAACGAGGACTATCTGAAATATATTTCCAAAATGGACAAAAGTGAAATACTTCCCGATGTGCCTAAAGTTTTAGGATATCTTAAAGAGAAAGGAATTCCAATGGCACTTGGTTCTGCAAGTAAAAATGCTGTTTCAATTTTAAAAAAGGTTGAGTTAATGCCTTATTTTGACGCTATTGTAGATGGTACACAGGTAACCAAAGCTAAACCTGATCCTGAGGTCTTTTTGATAGCCGCAAAAAAAATAGGCGTAAAACCCAAAAATTGCGTTGTTTTTGAGGATGCACTAGCCGGAATAGAGGCTGCCAACGCGGCAGGTATGGAGAGTATAGGCATTGGAGACGTGAATATTTTGTCTGATGCCGACCACGGTTTTAATAACTTCACTGAAATAGATCTAGGGTTTTTAAATGACCTGATTTTAATACTAAAAAGTAAAAATTAAGTCATTTATCCTGCAAATTATACTTATTTGCCTATTTTAATCAATTCTTAGATAAAGATTTTAACGTATTGGAATATGAATAAAGAATATATAATAGCAGACGAATGGTCTATAATTGAGGAAGGGTTTAACAAGGAGAACGTAAAATCTTCCGAGAGCCTCTTTAGTATTGGAAATGGTGCCATGGGGCAGCGTGCAAATTTTGAGGAACAATACTCCGGTCCTACGTTCCAGGGGAGCTACATTGCTGGAGTTTACTATCCGGATAAAACAAGGGTAGGTTGGTGGAAGAATGGTTACCCGGAATATTTTGCCAAAGTTTTAAATGCACCTAACTGGATTGGGATCAACGTTTATGTCGATGAAGAGCCTTTAGACCTTAATACGTGCACGAATATTACCGGCTTCAGGCGAGAACTCAATATGAAGGGGGGCTGGTATAAAAGAAACTTCACCGCTACATTACCCAATTCTATTACAGTTGATGTTGAAGTAGTTCGGTTTTTAAGCCTGGAAATTGATGAAGTAGGGGCTATAAAGTATAAAATTACACCAGTAGATAGAAATGCATCTGTTCGTTTTGTTCCATATTTAGATAATGGTATTACCAATGAGGATAGTAATTGGGCCGATAAATTCTGGAATGTTACTAAGGTAAGTTCTGAAGGGAAACAGGCTTTTATAGAAGCTCATACCATGAAAACTAATTTTGAGGTTTGCACTTTTATGGAATGCCAGTTAACTTCTAATGGTACGGAAGTACCTGTTGATGTTATAGAAGATATCAAAGAATTATGGGTTGGGCATGAATATACTCATACGGCTAAACAAGGTGAAGCGGTCACTTTTTATAAATATGGAGGTTATACCGTTTCCAGGGATCACCAATCAGATGAATTGGTGAATGCCGCAAAAAAGACCCTTAAATCTGCTACTTCTATTGGGTTCGATAAATTATTGGAAAAACAAATATTGACCTGGGCCCAAATTTGGGAGATGAGTGATATAAGCATTCAGGGTGATGTGAAAGCTCAGCAAGGCATTAGATTTAATATATTTCACTTAAATCAAACATATTTAGGCACGGATTCCAGGCTAAATATAGGCCCGAAAGGATTTACGGGGGAAAAGTATGGTGGAAGTACCTATTGGGATACTGAAGCCTATTGTATTCCTTTTTATATGGCGACCAAAGATCACCTTGTGGCCAGGAATCTGCTGCAGTATAGGTATAATCATCTGGAAAAGGCTATTGAGAATGCCCAGAAATTGGGTTTTGTTAATGGAGCAGCCTTGTACCCAATGGTAACAATGAACGGGGAAGAATGCCATAATGAATGGGAGATTACTTTTGAAGAAATTCACCGCAATGGAGCAATTGCATTTGCCATATACAATTATTACCGATTTACAGGAGACTATTCATATATTCCTGAAATGGGTCTTGAAGTATTAATCGGGATTTCCCGTTTCTGGGGACAAAGAGCTACATTTTCAAAAGACAAAAACAAGTTTGTAATACTTGGGGTAACGGGACCCAACGAATACGAAAACAACGTCAATAATAATTGGTATACCAATTACCTTGCAAAATGGTGTATGGAATATACGCTGGAACAGCTGCAAAAGATAAAAGAAGGTTATAAAGAAGACTATACCAGGATCATTGGGCGCACTTCACTCACTCCGGCAGAGACTGATAAGTGGGAAGAGATTTCACAAAATTTGTACTTTCCCTTTTCAGACGAATTGAATATTTACCTTCAGCAAGATGGATTTTTGGACAAAGAACTGATCACAGTAGAAGATCTTGATGTTTCCCAAAGACCAATTAATCAAAAATGGAGTTGGGACAGGATTTTGCGTTCACCCTACATAAAACAGGCAGATACTTTACAAGGATTTTATTTATTTGAAGATCATTTCAGTTTAGAAGAACTTGAAAGACATTTTGATTTCTATGAACCATTTACCGTCCATGAATCGTCTTTGTCGCCTTGCGTGCACAGCATTCAGGCTGCAAAATTAGGCAGGATGGAGCAGGCGTACCAGTTTTATTTACGTACTTCAAGACTGGACCTGGATGATTATAACAAGGAGGTTGAAGAAGGTCTGCATATCACTTCTATGGCAGGAACATGGATGAGTATCGTAGAGGGATTTGGAGGAATGCGAATGAAAGATGATAAATTGTCTTTTGCTCCGAAAATTCCAAGTCAGTGGAAATCGTATTCATTTAAAGTAAATTTCAGAAATCGGATTATTAAGGTTAATGTTACAGAAAATCAGACTAGTTTTGAACATGATGGGGCTGCTGAAATGACTATACGGGTAAATGGCAAAAGGGTACTTTTAAAACCATCTCAGGAAACTATAGAACAAAACACTTAAAAATCCTGTTTGATAATTTATTTACCTTATTGAATCATTTTATAAAGATTGTATTTGACAAGAAATTAACCCATGATGAAAATTGGATGGTTAATAAAATCAAATGTTTTAACTGGCATGTTCTTTTTGATGGTATCTTTTTCATCCGCTCAGATAGATAGGGTTGAGCCTCCTAATTGGTGGCTGGGGTTCAAGAATGCCAGATTACAGCTTATGTTGCATGGTAGTGGAATTGGCACAACTACCCCGTCAATTCTATATAATGGAGTTGGCCTGGAAGCCTTCCATAGGGCTGATAACCCGAATTATTTATTCCTGGATATTACGATTTCTGCAGATACTCTCCCCGGTCTAATGGAAATTTTGCTCACCACTGAGGGCGGAAATCAAATCTCTTATTCATATCCTTTAAACAGAAGGGAAAAACTATCTGAGGAATTTTTGGGTTTTGATTCTTCAGATGTAATCTATTTAATTACACCGGATCGTTTCGCCAATGGTGATCCTGAAATAAATATTGTCCCGGGACTTCTTGAAAAAAAGATCAACAGGAAAGATGACTATGCGCGTCATGGAGGGAATATTCAAGGAATTATTAATCATTTAGACTATATAGCTTCCATGGGGTTTACTGCCTTGTGGTCTACCCCTTTATTGATTAACGATATGCCGCAGTCTTCGTATCATGGCTATGCAATGACTGATTTTTATCGGGTAGATCCGCGTTTTGGAAATCTGGAGGACTATATTATGCTCTCGCAGAAAGCAGCGGAAAATGGAATAAAATTAATCATGGACCAGGTTGCCAATCATTGCGGGGCCAATCATTGGTGGATGTCAGATTTACCGTTCCACGATTGGGTAAACTTTCAATCGGAGTATGAGGAAGGAGCAGATGCGAAGGTTACGAACCACCGGCGCACGGTAAATCAGGATCTTTACGCTTCAAAAGCTGATAAAGATCTAATGGATAATGGATGGTTTGTACCCTCAATGCCAGATTTAAACCAAAACAACCCATTTATGGCCAATTATATTATTCAGAATAGTATTTGGTGGATAGAGACTTTAAAACTTGGCGGGATCAGGCAGGATACCTATCCTTATCCCGATAAGGAATTTATGAGCAAATGGGCCGGGAGTATTATGCACGAATATCCAAATTTTAATATTGTTGGAGAGGAATGGACTTATAACCCACTTTTGGTTCGCTATTGGCAACAAGGGGTAACCAATTCAGATGGTTATGAATCTAACCTTAAAACAACAATGGATTTTCCCTTACAGCGCACATTAATTGAAGCACTTAATGCGGAGGAGAATTGGGATTCCGGATTGGTAAAATTATATGAAGGCCTTGCCAATGATTTTGCATATTATGACCCTTCTTCGATTTTGTTTTTTGGAGATAATCATGATATGGACCGTCTTTTTACGCAGTTGAATGAAGATT
This sequence comes from Eudoraea sp., assembly GCF_049669105.1. Taxonomy (NCBI): domain Bacteria; kingdom Pseudomonadati; phylum Bacteroidota; class Flavobacteriia; order Flavobacteriales; family Flavobacteriaceae; genus Eudoraea; species Eudoraea sp. The sequence continues at coordinate 9,767 of NZ_JBATKE010000129.1, read as the reverse complement.
TTGAAAAAACCAAAATGGCACTGGCATTTATAATCTCCGCTCCTCGCATACCTCAAATTTATTATGGCACTGAAGTTTTACTAAATAATAGTGATAATCCCGGAGACCATGGCCTTATCCGGTCTGACTTTCCCGGGGGATGGGAAAACGATAGTGTTAACGCTTTTACTGGTGAGGGTCTTACCAGGGAACAGAAAGAAATGCAAGAGTTTACAAGAAAATTAGTGAACTACCGAAAAGGGAGTACGGCAATTCAAACTGGCAAAACCACTCATTTCGCTCCAAAGGATGGGGTTTATGTCATTTTCAGGCAGAATAAAGATGAAACAGTAATGCTAATACTAAACAAAAACGAGATACCTTATACATTAAACCTGGAACGTTTTAATGAAATGAATCTTATTGGGAATAGATTTAAAGATATACTCACCTCAGAAGAAGTTCTTTTCAAAAACGAATTGCAATTAAAAGATAACGGAGTACTAATACTTAGCAAAAAATCTAATTAGGATGCAAAAGATCGTATTGGTTATTCTAAGTTGCTTTGTATTTATATTAGGGTGTGCTGAGGAAAAAGAACGGACAAATATTAAAAAAATGAAGAGCTTAAATCAATCAAATAAAAAAGTAGTATATCAGGTGTTTACACGTTTGTTTGGAAATACAAACACCACGAATAAACCCTGGGGTACTATCCAGGAAAATGGGGTTGGAAAATTTTCTGACTTTACGGTTAAGGCTTTAATGGAGATCAAAGATCTTGGGATTACCCATATATGGTATACTGGGGTGCCTCATCATGCAGTGGTAACAGATTATGCGGCATACAATATTTCTAATGATGACCCGGATGTCGTGAAAGGCAGAGCAGGATCTCCCTATGCAGTTAAAGATTACTACAACGTTAATCCTGACCTGGCAGATGACCCGATTAATCGATTGGAAGAATTTAAATCTTTGATAGAACGAACGCACAATACCGGCTTAAAATTGTTAATAGACATCGTTCCAAATCATGTTGCGCGAAAATACGAAGGCGGGTCAACACCAAAGGGGAAAGAACCATTTGGGGCAAAGGACGATACTACAATAGAATATCATAAGGATAACAATTATTATTATATAACAGAAGAACCCTTCAAAGTACCAGTATGGCAAAACGGTTACTTACCTCTTGGAGGTGAAAAACACCCTTTGGCAGATGGTAAATTTGATGAGAATCCGGCAAAATGGACGGGGAATGGTTCACGTCTTGCCCAGCCGGATTTTAACGATTGGTATGAAACTGTGAAAATTAATTATGGGGTTCGGCCGGATGGGTCGTATGATTTTGAAACCTTACCTGATGAATATGCTCAGGAGGATTACAAAGCCCACTACGCTTTTTGGGCGGATAAGGACATTCCCGATTCATGGAAAAAATTTAAAGATATTGCCTTGTATTGGTTGGACATGGGGGTGGATGGATTCCGTTTTGATATGGCTGAAATGGTACCTGTAGAATTCTGGAGCTATATGAACTCCAATATTAAAATGAAAAATCCGGATGCTTTTCTATTGGCTGAAGTTTACAACCCGGATTTATATAGGGCTTTTATACATAAGGGGAAAATGGATTATCTGTATGACAAGGTTGAATTCTACGATAGCCTGAAGCATATTATGCAGGGTCATGGATGGACGGACCATATTCCAATAGTTCAAAAAGGAATGCAGGATATTGAACATCAGATGCTGCATTTTCTCGAAAATCACGATGAACAACGAATTGCGAGTCCGGATTTTGCGGGTAGTGCAGTAAGGGGGAAACCTGCAATGGTAGTATCGGCTACTATAAGTACTTCCCCAACGATGATCTATTTTGGTCAGGAAGTTGGGGAGCCCGGGAAAGAATACGCAGGTTTTGGCAGTCCTACCCGAACATCCATATTCGATTATGTAGGAGTTCCACATCATCAGAGGTGGGTAAACAATAAAAAGTTTGATGGAGGACAATTACTGCCTGAAGAAAATGAACTACGAGACTTTTACAAACGGTTACTCAACTTTACAATTGGCAGTGAAGCATTAATGGGTACGTATGCAGATATACATTATTACAATAGGGATAATACTGAAAATTACAACTACAAAGTACTTTCTTATGTGCGATGGTCTCAAAATGAGAAACTTGTGGTCCTTGCTAATTTTGATGCAGAGGAATCGTATTCTTTTGAATTGAAAATTCCTGCGGAAATAATAAAGGAGTGGGAGTTAAAGGAAGGTTCATTTAATATATCGGATGTCCTTTATGGTAAAACAAAATTGGTTCTGAATGTTCGTGATGGAATAGGTAGATTCGCTGTGGAAATCCATCCGTTAGAATCTTTTATCTTTAAACTATCCGATTAAAGAGTAACCAAAAATTCAATTTGATGAGAAGATTTATACCAATTATACTTATACTTTTTTTTATGAATTGCAAAGAGAAAAGTAACACCCTAATAACCATAGGGCACAGGGGTGCGATGGGGCACGAAACAGAAAATACCCTTGCCTCCATTCAGAAAGCATTAGATCTGAATGTAGATATGATAGAAATAGATGTCTTTAAAATCTCGAGTGGTGAAATAGTCGTTTTTCATGATGAGAAAATTGACCGCTTAACAAATGGCAGCGGTGATATTGAAAGTTTGGATTTAGAAACCCTTAAAAATTTGACCGTTGAAGGGAATCATAAAATTCCGCTGCTAAGCGAAGTTTTAGATGTAATGAATCATACGGTACCCTTGAATATCGAATTAAAAGGACCCGGGACATCTGAAGGTGTAATGCACATTATTAAGACTTATATGGAGAATGAGGGCTGGACTCTGGATGATTTTCTGATCTCCAGTTTTAATTGGGAGGAGCTAAAAAATATGCGCCGTATTAATAAGGATATAAAGATTGCCATACTAACAGAGGACAATCCATTAGATGCGATTCCCATTGCCAATGATCTGAATGCAGTAGCTATAAACCCCAATTATATGAGTTTAACTAAGGAAAATGTTCTGGAAATTAAAAGTCAGGGTTTTAAAATTTTCACCTGGACTGTAAATGATACAAAGCAAATTTCAAATATGAGAAAATTGGGTGTTGATGGGGTTTTTACTAATTACCCGGAGCGGGTCAACTAATGTTTGATGTAATTATAATAGGGGGAGGTGCTGCAGGATTTTATTGTGCCATTCATATTGCAGAAGCAAATCCAAGTCTGAAAATAGCCATTCTTGAGCGTGGAAAACAAGTCCTGTCCAAAGTTAAGGTATCAGGTGGCGGCCGATGTAATGTTACCCATGCAGAATTTGATCCCTCTTCACTGGTAAAAAACTACCCCAGGGGCGAAAAAGAACTTTTGGGTCCTTTTCACATTTATTCCACAGCTGATACCATACAGTTTTTTGAAAAACGCGGAATAAAAATAAAAACCGAATCAGATGGGAGAATGTTCCCTGAAAGTAATTCCTCCCAGACCATTATCGATTGTTTTCTTGGTGAAATACAGAAATACGGTATTACCCTCCTTAAGAGTAGTTCAGTTATAAATATACTGCCATTTAAAGATATTGAATTGGGCAAAGAGGAGGTATGGCAGGTGCAATCAGTTAAAAAGGTTTATCAAGCAAAAAGAATTGTACTTGCAACAGGGAGCAGCACTAAAATATGGAATTTGTTAGAACAGCTCGGACATAACATTGTGACACCTGTACCTTCTTTATTTACATTTAATATTAATGATAGTAGAATTTCCGGAATTCCGGGGCTGAGCACTAATGCCAGGATTGAAATTTTACCCAGACAGATAATGGGGAAAGAGATCAATACCAAATTTAAAAACAGAAAAAGCGGTGCTTTAAATTTAATTTCAGAAGGTCCTGTTCTTATTACACATTGGGGTTTGAGTGGCCCGGTTATCTTAAAACTCTCAGCCCGTGCCGCCAGATTATTACACGAGTATGACTATAGGTTTAGGGTGAGAATTAACTGGATGCCCGATTATCATAAGGAGGGACTTTTATCTCTTTTTAATGAGATAAAACAGATAGATCCAAAGAAGACAATTTATAAAACGAAGGCTATTGATCTCCCCGCAAGATTATGGGGCAAATTGGTTATTGCATCCGATATAGCCAAGGATTTAAAATGGGCCGATGTTTCCAGGAAGCAGCTGGATAGACTCGGACAATTTATAACGGCTTCAGAATTTAATGTAGAAGGAAAGAGTACCTTTAAAGAAGAATTTGTGACTGCAGGTGGTGTGGATCTTAAAGAGGTTAATTTTAAAACTTTTGAGAGTAAAATTCTCCCCGGTTTGTATTTTGCAGGTGAGGTATTAAATATAGATGCGGTTACCGGGGGCTTTAATTTTCAAAATGCATGGACCGGGGCCTATATCGCTGCTCAGGCGATTGCGAAGTCTTTATAGAAGCCGTTCAATTAAACCAGCGGAAATGCGAGGTAAAGAAAAGCCGCAAGCAAACTACCCAAAAGAGGGCCAATCACTGGTATCCATGAATAAGACCAGTCGTTTTTACCTTTGTTTTTAATGGGTAGCAGAGCATGCATAATTCTTGGCCCCAGATCCCTTGCCGGGTTAATTGCATAACCTGTAGTGCCGCCCAGAGATAGTCCAATTCCCCAAACAACAAAGGCAACGGGTATAGCCCCCAGAGAACCCAAACCTATTACAGCGTCTGACTCTAAAATAGTAGCGTCTGTAAAAAAGAGAACCGCAAAGACCAGAACAAATGTTCCTGAAATTTCCACCAGTAGGTTTGCGAAAATATTTTTGATAGCCGGACTGGTACTAAACACTACAAGTTTTAAACCTTGTTCCTCCGTTCGATCAAAATGGTCTATGTAAATCAGCCATACTAATGAAGCACCCAGCATAGCTCCAAGAAATTGAGCCAGCAAGTAGGAGGGGACCAGATCCCATGGAAATTCTCCAGCAGCGGCCAGACCTATACTCACTGCAGGATTAATATGCGCTCCACTATAAGGGGCAGCAACAATCACACCAATATAAACCGCAAAGGCCCAGCCGGTTGTAATTACAATCCATCCACTATTGTGTCCTTTAGTATCTTTTAGCACTACATTGGCGGTGACTCCGCACCCAAGTAGGATTAACAGAAATGTGCCGATTATTTCAGCAATAAATGGTGTCATATATAATATTAGTTTTTACCTATTTTGTCCAAAATTCCAAGGCTTCAATGGCTTTATACCAGCCATCAATCTGCTTGTTTATTGAAACCCGGTCTGTTGTTGGGTTAAAATGTACATCGGTTTGCCAAATCTCCTGAATTTGTTCCAGATTATCCCAGTAACCTACTGCCAGTCCGGCAAGAAATGCAGCGCCCATTACTGTGGTTTCTACTATTTTTGGCCTTACAGTTACTGTATTTAACACATCTGCTTGAAATTGCATAAGTAGATTGTTGACCGTAGCACCTCCATCTACCCTTAATTCCTTAATTGATATCCCCGAATCTGCTTCCATTGCCTTTAAAATATCCATAGTCTGAAAGGCAATAGATTCCAAGGCAGCCCTTGCTATATGAGCATCTGTACTTCCGCGGGTCATACCAAATATAGTACCCTTCGCATGTTGATTCCAGTGCGGAGCTCCCAAACCTGCAAAAGCAGGGACAAAATAAACTCCACCCGAATCCGACACAGAGCCGGCCAGTTGTTCCACTTCTTTAGATGTTTTAATGATTTTAAGACTATCTCTAAGCCACTGCACCACAGCCCCGGCAATAAAAATACTTCCTTCGAGGACGTACTCAGCTTTACCATTTATTTGCCAGGCTACGGAAGTAAGAAGATTGTTTTTAGACACTATTGGCTTATCACCAATATTCATTAACATAAAACATCCTGTGCCATAAGTGTTTTTTACCATTCCCTGCTTTGTGCACATTTGACCAAATAATGCAGCCTGTTGATCTCCGGCTATTCCTGAAATTGGAATTCTGGTGGCAAACAATCCCGGAGCCGTATGTCCGTAAATCTCACTGGACTGTTTTACTCGGGGTAACATACTTTTTGGAATAGTAAATAATTCTAAGAGTTCATCATCCCATTCAAGGGTGTTGATATTGAATAAAAGTGTTCTGCAAGCATTGGTTACATCAGTTACGTGCAATTCCCCTTTGGTCATGTTCCAAATTAGCCAGGTATCTATTGTTCCCATCATTAAATCACCGGCCTCAGCTCTTTCCCGTACTCCTTCTACATTATCTAAGATCCATTTGACTTTGGTGCCAGAGAAATAAGCATCAATTACAAGACCTGTTTTTTCGCGCATCCATTGAGATTTTCCTTCACTTTTTAAAAGGTCGCAATATTTGGCTGTTCTTTTGTCTTGCCAGACAATGGCATTATAAACAGGTTTTCCTGTTTTTTTATCCCAAACAACAACGGTTTCACGTTGATTTGTAATTCCTATTGCCGCGATATTCTTTGCTTCTAATCCTTTTTTAGTAACGGTTTCAGCGGCCATAGCCACTTGAGTAGACCAAATTTCCATTGCATCATGTTCCACCCAACCCGGTTTGGGAAAATATTGCGTAAATTCTCTCTGGGAAGTAGAAATAATACTTCCTTTTTTATCAAAAATTAATGCTCTACAGCTTGTGGTGCCTTGATCAAAAGCAAGGATATAGGTTTGCATACTATTAGCGGTGTGGATTTTATAGAATAAAAAATGAAAGATAATAAATGTAATTGATTTATTTTATACTTCATAGTTTGCTAACTTCAATGCTGTATTTTTTGTCTATGTTTTAAAATTCGTTTTCCAATGCCTAAATATATAGCCCTGCTACGGGGCATCAATGTTGGAGGTCACAAAAAAATAATGATGGCTGATTTAAGGCTGATTTTTGAAAAATCAGGATTTTTAGCGGTTAAATCTTATATCCAAAGTGGGAATGTTATATTTCAAAGCAATGAAGTTGATGCCAAAAAGTTGGAACAGAAAATAGAAAGTGCTTTAGAAAAAGCCTATGGCTATCTGGTGCCAGTAATTGTATTAACCAGATCTAAGCTAGGGAAAATAGTAAGTGACAATCAATTTAAACCGTTAGATGGGGATGATACAAGTAAAATATATTATGTATTTCTGAAGGATGCTCCGAAAAGAAAGGCGGTTGAATTATTTAAAGAAACTAAATTTCAAAATGAAAGGTTTTTTATTTGTAAGGATTATATCTATCTGAAATGCCTGTGTGGAATGGGTAAGGCAAAACTAAACACTAACCTATTTGAGCAAAAACTTCAGGTTAAGGCTACTGCAAGAAACCATAAAACGGTATTAAAACTGCTGGAACTAAGCAAAAACTAGTTCATTTCCCAAATCTTATAATTTAAGATGGTAGCAAAACAAACCCATAAAAAATAGGGAATGAGGAGCAATGCTGCTGTCCTGCTCACTACATTGAACCATTTAATGGTTAGCAAAATTAAAGCAAGGAGAAACAGAATTACCAAAAGTGCCCAGAAGGGGTTTTTAAATCCAAAAAAAACGACACTCCAGAGGGCGTTAAATAATAACTGAAACCCAAAATTATACAATGCCGTTTTCACCCAAATATGATAAAATCCTTTTGCCCACACTATACCTGCGGCTATCCCCATTAGAATATATAGCAATGTCCAAACCGGTCCAAAAATCCAATTTGGAGGATTAAAACTGGGTTTATTAAGTGATAAGTACCAATCATTTACTGAAGACTGAGTTGCATACCCAGATAGAAAGCCTATGATGAGACATATAGAAACTGAAATGGCAATATAGGTAAGCTTTTTTTTCAAAACTACGAGATGAATGTTATCTAAAATAGTAATTTATTTTAATAGAGGCTATAGCAAAGATGCTTAAAAACTATCTTTGCATAAATTTTTGTGTGCATGATCGAAGACGACTTTATTCCCTTGCCTTACAGGTTTGATAAGGAACAAGGTAGGGTACAGTGGAAAGCCCCAAGTAATATTGCATTAGTTAAGTACTGGGGTAAGAAACAAAATCAAATACCGGCCAATTCCTCAGTAAGTTTTACGCTGGACAAGTGCAGAACTATTACGTCTGTGGCCTTTACTAAGCTTGATAAACCAAATAAGGAATTTTCATTTGATTTACTTTTTGAAGGAAAATCCAGGGAAGATTTTAAGCCCAAGATTGTAACTTTTTTTAAACGGATTGAAAAATATATTCCTTTTCTTAGAAGTTATCATTTCTCCATTAATACTTCCAACACCTTTCCACATAGCAGCGGCATTGCCTCCTCCGCCAGTGGTATGGCCGCTTTGGCTTTGTGTCTTATGGATATAGAAAAACAAATGGTTTCCGAGATAGATCCGGATTTTTTCTATAAAAAAGCATCTTTTTTAGCGCGATTGGGATCAGGTAGTGCATGCCGAAGTATTAAGGGTAATCTTGTTCAATGGGGCGAGCATAATGAAATAATTGGGAGTACGAATCTATATGGAATACCCTATCCTTATCCAGTGGATGAGGTGTTTAAAAGTTATCAGGATACCATTCTACTGGTACATAAGGGACAGAAAAGTGTTAGTAGTACGGTAGGCCATGACCTTATGCACAGCCACCCATTCGCTCAAAATCGATTTGTACAGGCTCATGACAATCTAATTCGTTTACGTTCAATATTAGCCGAAGGTAATCTGGATGATTTTATAGAAGTAGTTGAGAGTGAAGCACTTACTTTACATGCTATGATGATGACTAGTATTCCGTATTTTATCCTGATGAAACCGAATACGCTGAACATTATTGAGAAAATTTGGGAATTTCGGAGGACCACCCAAAATCACCTTTGTTTTACATTAGATGCCGGGGCCAATGTACATCTACTTTACCCCAATAATGAGAAAAAAGAGGTCAATAAATTTATTAAGGAGGAGCTAATTGCTTATTGTGAAAATGGGCAGTATATTTGCGACCGAATTGGATTTGGGGCCAAAAAAATGTAATTTAATCACTTATTAAAATTATTACACCCTATCTTCGAGTTGTTATTAATTGAATTTTAGATGAAAGGACCACTTTTTTATTCAAAAATTTTACTTTTCGGGGAGTACGGAATCATCAAGGATTCCAAAGGACTCTCTATTCCTTACAATTTCTTTAAGGGTGCCCTTAAGAAGGACGATAACCTGTCTGAAACGGCTAAGAAATCTAATGAAAGCCTGAAAAAATATTTTCATTATTTAAGGGATTTGCAAGGTCAGGAACCAGAACTATTATCTATTGATTTGAAGGCCTTAAAGTCTGATGTGGATACCGGGATGTATTTTGACAGTTCTATACCCCAAGGTTATGGTATTGGAAGTAGTGGTGCTTTGGTAGCCGCAATTTATGATAAGTATTCTATTGAAAAAATCACGGTACTAGAAAACCTGACCCGGGAAAAATTACTAAGACTCAAAATGATTTTCGGTAAAATGGAATCATTTTTCCATGGTAAATCTTCTGGGCTGGATCCTTTAAACAGTTATCTCAGTTTGCCTATTCTAATTAATTCACAAGAAAATATAGAATCCACCAGTATACCCTCCCAGAATTTGAATGGGAAAGGCGCGGTCTTTTTATTGGATAGTGGAATCATAGGAGAAACAGCACCGATGGTGCAAATTTTTATGGATAAAATGAAACATGAAGGCTTCCGTAATGTTTTGAAAGATCAGTTTATTAAACATACTGATGCCTGTGT
>NZ_JBATKE010000128.1:0-4819 GCF_049669105.1 Eudoraea sp. | reverse complement strand
TGCCATTCTTCTTCCAACAATTCTCTTGCGGCTTTTTCAATAATATCTGGTGCTGCCCATTCATGTACGTCAAAGTCATTTTTGATATAACCATGTTTTAGCATGAAATCTTTACCAATCTCAACAGAGGCCATATTCTGTGGTGATAGGTTAGGAACTATATCTATTGGTTTGATACCTTCAAAAGTATGTTCCACATCTAGGTAAAAGGTTTGTCTATCAAGGATTCCTGCAGCAGCATGCTTGTTCTCGTTAGACCATCGACCTACTCTAATCATACCTTTCATAAAGGCAACCGCAAGTTCAGGATGCTCATTGTACATAACATCACTACAAGTAATTGCAGCTGGAATATTGGCCACTTGTAAGGTCCAGTCTGGATGTAATGATAAATCTTCAATGGCTTTGAATTTACCAGTTGCTTCAGATAGTTGTTGTAAAGGTTTACTTTGTGTATAACATGCATCAATAATACCTTTTTCAAGCGCAGTTTCTAATGGACGGAATGCCAAATCGTGTTTGTGGTCCCGTTGCAACCATAAATCAGATGGATTGAGCATAGGCTCCAGCATTTTAGGATCATTGTACCAATCATCGGCATAAGGGAATTCTACGAGCTCAATATCATCCATGGTCATACCATTAATGCGGAGCATCAACTCAATACCTTGGTGTTCTTGTATACGCCACCAGTCGTTTTTAACCTGGTTCATACTTTTTGAAATCCCAATTTTTTTCCCTTTCAACTCTTGCATGGTGTAGATATCGTCTCTTGAACGTACCATCATACAGCCACCTTCTTTTGGAGCATGTGTAACACCTAAAAGTCGTGTTCTGCGAATGTCGGCTTGCACATGAACTGGAGGAAACAATCCACCAAATCGAATAAGATTATCCTGGTTATGAATATAATGTGGGTACCAGTCAGTCTCACGGTAATATCTAAAATAGTTATAATCCACTCCGAGTTTTTTAAACTCTTCACGAGTCCATCCTAGTTCCTGGTCAACATTACTAGCCGAGATAAGTGGACAATTAGTGTAGAACACTTCGTTCCAATCCAGCTTTCGAACGTTTAATTTTGTGTTTTCAAAAGTTGTTACTTTTACATCATTGTTTGCCATAATTTGTATTTTATCGTTAACGGATTTTAATTATTTTTTTGTTGCTTTCAAGAAGTAATGCATTTATTTCTTATTTGATTTCTCCTTTTTATTTACTTTTTTTAAAGCATTCAATTCGCGATCGATTTCTTTGTTTTTCAGGGAACCTGAAAGTTCTTACTTTTTATTAAACGCCTCCATTGGTTCATTTAATTCTTCCCTACCGCAAGCGTAAGAAGGACCGTCACTTTTATTTTTCATGATTTTTGCAAAATGCATTATAGTGCACTTTTAATCAGGGTACATAAATTTACGACAGATACATACCAAATAAAATACCTAGAAATAGGTATTTTATTAAATAGAAATGAACTTACAAGTGGTTTCTACTTTGATTAAGGCCACCACAAAATGGTACGCTCAGGAATATTTTGAAATATCAGTAAACAGTTCAACTTCAATATTGTGAACTAGCATAAGTGATTTTAATTCTTCTGCAGTTCTGATGCGGTGGGCTTCGATTTCGACAAGGCCTTTCTTAAAACTGTTTATCCGATATTTAAAATTATCCTGATCTGTCATTTCACATAAGACAATATGATGGGTAAGATCATCACTCTCCTGCTTACACTCCATACAAAAACCAAATAGAACAGTTACGCCATTAACATTTTCCTGGGATGTCCATTGGGTCTCGCCATACCCGCCAAATTCATTAAACCATGTCATGCACCACCGCTTACTATCTTCACGCCATCCGGCGACACAAACTTTATTGGTGTCGTCATAAAAACCACTACCCGGAGGTGTTTTTAGCCCTACTTCTGTCCCGATCGAAGAATATTTTTCAAATGCAATTGGCCAGTTAAATAGTATTTCACGTAGAAACTCGCCGTTCTTTGTTATTTTGCCCAGCCAGCTCCCCCCAAAATAACCACGGAATAACTTTGCAGTTAATTCTGCCATTTCGTTCGGTTTAAAGGAAATAAATTGTATTCTAAATTATTACTTACTTACGCAGCATACAATACTCATTAATAGGTATTTTTATTATCTTTAGAATTTTACTGCCAAACCAGTATCAGGAATGCTCAAGATACCATATAGTTACAATATTTATCACGATTTTATTGAGTCTTATTTGCCTTCGGGCTTTCTAAATATTGACTCCCAAGACCCCATCATTTGTAAATTGGAAAGTTTGATGGAGGAAAACGATCAAATGCTTATAGTAATGGATCTTACTCAATTAACGATTATTTATACCTCCAAGCGAAGTATGGATATGCTGGGCATTGAACCCGAAACCAATGACCCCCTAAAAATGATGAGTAAGGTGCATCCTGAAGACCTTCATCGATTTGGCTTGGGGAGGTCAAAATTAATGGATTTGGATAAGAATCTTTATATCGCCCATAAGGGAGCGGCTTTATTGTCTACCGATATAAGAATGCTAAGACCAGATGGGGAATATGCAAAGCATCTTTTTCAATGTTATATGTTTTATAGTCCGATTCCACATGAATCTGTTTATTATATTCAGGTAAATACAAATATTGAGGAGTATATTATGCATAAGGCTACTTTCCATTATTATGTGGGGGACGATATTACCTTGTTTCGTTTTCCTACCGATGAATTATTGAATATAGGTCATTATTTAACACATAGGGAGTTTGAGATTATTCATATGATTTCTAAAGGCCTGAACAGTGAAGAAATTGCTGAAAAATTATTTATTAGTGTACATACTGTGAATACCCATCGCAGAAATATTTTAGGTAAAACTGAAAAAGGGCATATATCAGACGTTATTTTTGACCTCATGGGAAAGGGGCTTCTTTGAAGATAATAAGGAGAAGCCTAGGGATATATATAACAATTAAAAAGCATCCATAAAAAAACCGCTCTTAAAAAGAGCGGTTTTTAGTTTAGTAGGATGGGAGTTTACATCATTCCCGGCATTCCCCCGCCACCCATTGGCGGTCCGGCAGGTGTTTCTTCCTTGATGTCGGTTAAAGCACATTCTGTAGTCAGAATCATGCCGGCAACAGAAGCAGCATTTTCCAATGCTATCCTGGTTACTTTGGCCGGATCTATGATACCGGCTTCGAGCATGTTCACATAGGTCTCGGATTTTGCATCATAACCAAAATCACCCTTACCATCGAGTACTTTTGCTACGACTACAGAACCTTCTCCACCTGCATTTTCTACAATGGTTCGCATTGGAGCTTCAATGGCCCTTGCAACAATTTGCAGCCCTGTTTCTTCATCTGAATTTTCTACAGACACTTTGGAAAGCACGGATTTTGACCTGATAAATGCTACACCACCACCGGCAACAATGCCTTCTTCAACCGCTGCCCTCGTGGCATGAAGCGCATCGTCTACACGGTCTTTCTTTTCCTTCATCTCTACTTCAGAGGCTGCCCCAACATAAAGCACGGCTACTCCTCCGGCTAACTTAGCCAAACGTTCCTGAAGCTTTTCTTTGTCATAATCAGAAGTAGTGGTCTCAATCTGAGATTTAATTTGATTAACTCTTGTCTTTATGTTTTTAGCTACTCCGGCTCCGTTGACAATAGTTGTATTATCCTTGTCAATGGTTACTTTTTCGCAACTTCCCAACATATCTAAGGTAGTATTTTCAAGAGAAAAACCTCTTTCTTCTGAAATTACAGTACCATTGGTTAATATAGCTATATCTTCAAGCATAGCCTTTCTTCGATCGCCAAATCCTGGTGCTTTTACTGCGGCTATCTTTAAGGAACCTCTTAATTTATTAACTACCAAAGTAGCCAAAGCTTCCCCATCCACATCTTCAGAAATAATCAATAGCGGCTTCCCGGATTGTGCTACCGGTTCTAGAACAGGTAACAAGTCTTTCATTGTTGATATTTTTTTATCGAACAATAATATATAAGGATTTTCAAGGTTTGCAATCATCTTATCCGAATCAGTAACAAAATAAGGAGAAAGATATCCTCTGTCAAATTGCATTCCTTCAACAACATCTACATAAGTATCTGTTCCCTTTGCTTCTTCAACGGTTATGACACCTTCTTTACCAACTTTTCCGAAAGCCTGTGCAATAAGTTCACCAATGGTTTCATCATTATTCGATGAAATAGTGGCTACTTGTTTAATTTTTTCGGAGGAATCACCTACTTTTTTAGCTTGTTTTGCTAAGTTTTCAACAATGGCATCAACGGCCTTGTCAATTCCTCGTTTAAGATCCATGGGATTAGCGCCAGCAGCAACATTTTTAAGTCCTTCCTTAACAATTGCCTGTGCTAAAACCGTAGCTGTCGTAGTTCCGTCACCTGCAAGATCATTTGTTTTAGAAGCGACTTCTTTTACCATTTGCGCCCCCATATTTTCCAAAGCATCTGCCAATTCTATTTCCTTAGCAACGGTAACTCCATCCTTAGTTACAATAGGAGATCCAAACGATCTGCTAACAATTACGTTTCTTCCTTTAGGTCCTAAGGTTACTTTTACGGCGTTTGCCAAAGCGTCAACACCTCTTCTCAGGCCATCCCGTGCTTCAATATCAAACTTTATATCTTTTGCCATTTTCTATTTGTAATTTTCAGTTATTATATAATTGCTAAAATGTCGCTTTCTCTCATCATAAGATAATCGGATCCGTCAAGCTTAAGCTCGGTACCGGCATATTTTCCATAAAGTACCGTATCTCCGACTTTTACTGT
>NZ_JBATKE010000127.1:0-18125 GCF_049669105.1 Eudoraea sp. | reverse complement strand
GTTTCATTCTGAGCTTTTATAACCTCATGCCCCTCGTCTAAGGAATGTACCATAGGCTTCTCACAGTAAACATGCTTACCTGCACGCATGGCGTCTATTGAAATCTGTTTATGCCAATGATCAGGTGTACCAATAATAACGGCATCCACGTCTTTCCTGGCTAATATTTCCTTGTACTGTTTGGTTGTAAACAAGTCTTTACCCCATCTTTCCCTGGCTCTCTCGAGATGCCCATCATAAAGATCACAAACAGCAACTAATTTTACACCATCGTGTTTTAGGGCTGTATTTGTATCCTCAGAGCCCATACCCCCGGCTCCTATAAGAGCGATTTGTATATTACTGTTTGCGCTATATTTTTTTCTGCTCAGATAAGAAATATTCGGGATTGTTCCGGCACCGATGATAGCCGGTGTGCTGGCCAAAGCTAGTGTTCCGGCTCCGATTCTCTTTAAAAACTGCTTTCTAGTTTGGGTGGTTTTTTTTGACATAACATTCTCTGCTTAGTTGGTCTAAATATATCCATTTATAATAGAATTTTTAAAATTTTCACTGCATAAACTAAAAAAAATGATTCCTTTGCTGATTACTTCAGAAAAAATTAACGAAACTATTAAATACTTCCGCTTTTAAAATTGTAGATTTGTTTAAAGATTATTCATAAAGCATGAACAATGTAAAAAAATCTTTTAGTATTCGGGATTTGGAAAACCTGTCCGGTATTAAAGCACATACTATTCGAATCTGGGAGAAAAGATACGGGCTATTGTCGCCCGAGAGAACCAGCACCAACATCAGGACCTATAGCCTGGCAAGTCTACAGAAATTGCTCAATATTACCCTTCTCTATAATAACGGTTATAAAATATCTAAGATTGCAAAACTACAAGAAGCAGATATTCCACTTATAGTCAGGGAGATCATGGCCAAAAGCAGCACTAAAAATCATGCGATAAATGCCTTTAAACTATCCATGATTAACTTTGACCTGTCGTTATTCCAAAACACCTATAATAGCCTGCTTGCGGAAAAATCATTTCGAGATATTTTTTGGGAGTACTTCATTCCTTTTTTAAATGAACTTGGATTATTATGGCAGACAGATACCATTAGCCCGGCACATGAACATTTTATTACTAATTTGATTAAACAGAAGATTTACACGAGTACCGAGAAATTGCAGTTGATGGAACCGACTAACGATGAAAAGGTATTCGTTCTATTTCTGCCTGAAAATGAAATTCATGAAATTGGGCTACTGTTTATTAATTATGAAATTATTCTTCATGGTTACAAAACTATTTATCTGGGTCAGACTATGCCTTTAGAAAACTTGGCAGACCTGGAAAATTATTATAATAATATACATTATTTGTCCTACTTTACTGTTGTACCAAACAAAGACAAATTAGAGAAATACATTGATGACTTTACAAAATATTTAAACCAGTATAATTCCAATTTGTGGATTTTAGGTAGGCAAATTCAACACATAAATAAAGAAAAACTTCCGCCACACATTCGTACCTTTGACTCTATTGAACAATTGTCTAAAGTATTATAAAACACAAATAGCAGTCAAACCATGAATAGCAACAAACAAAAAGTTGTAATCATTGGATCGGGGTTTTCATCCCTTTCGGCCTCTTGCTATCTGGCTAAAAAAGGCTTTAATGTTAGTCTTTTTGAAAAGAACGATACAGTGGGTGGAAGAGCCAGACAACTCATTACAGAAGGGTTTACCTTTGATATAGGCCCAAGTTGGTATTGGATGCCCGATATTTTTGACCGTTTCTTTGCAGATTTTGGCAAACAAACCTCAGACTATTACCAATTGGATAAATTAAGTCCTGCTTATAAAATTTTCTTTGAAGACGATGTTATAACGATCGGGGACTGTATGGATAAAATTTGCGAGGAATTTGAACGAATTGAAAAAGGCAGTTCCAGGCATCTTAAAACATTTATTGCCAAGGCTCAAAAAAATTACAATATTGCCATTAATGAAATAGTCTATCGTCCCGGGCTTTCTCCTTTAGAGCTAATAACGAAGGATACCATAATAAGAGTAGACCAATTCTTTAAAACAATAAGTCAGGAAGTCCGAAAAAATTTTAAAAACCCGAAACTTATTTCCACACTGGAATTTCCTGTGTTATTTCTTGGAGCAAAGCCCAGTAACACCCCCGCTTTTTATAGTTTTATGAATTTTGCAGATTTTGGACTCGGAACCTGGCATCCTAGAGGAGGAATGTACCAGATAATTATTGGAATGAAAAGTTTGGCGCTGGAATTAGGGGTTACAATTCACACGGATAGTCCAGTAGAAAAAATCATTGTGCGGGAAGGTAAGGCAACAGGGATATTAGTGAATTCTGAAACAATTGATGCAGATATGGTATTAAGTGGTGCCGATTATCATCATACAGAAACCCTATTGGATAGCCCTTATCGGCAATATTCTGAAAAATATTGGCAAAGAAAAACCTTTGCACCCTCCTCATTACTTTTTTTTATTGGGTTTGACAAAAAATTAGAAAATATTGAACATCATAATCTCTTTTTTGACACCGATTTTAGTGAACATGCCTCTGAGATTTATGATAATCCTAAATGGCCAACAAGGCCTTTATTTTATGCAAACTTCCCTTCAGTAACAGATAAAAGCATGGCGCCAGATAATAAGGAAACCGGTTTCTTCCTGATTCCAATAGCGCCAGGGATAGAAGATACTCAAGAACTTAGGGATCAATATTTTGATATTATATTGAAAAGATTCCAGGAGCGTACAGGGCAGCGTGTAGAAAATAATATTATATTTAAAAAGTCTTTTTGTGTGAATGACTTTAAGGAACAGTACAACTCTTATAAAGGAAATGCCTATGGTATGGCCAATACATTATCACAAACGGCATTTATGAGACCAGGTTTGAAGAGTAAAAAAGTTAATAATCTATTTTTTACCGGGCAATTAACGGTCCCCGGGCCAGGAGTTCCTCCTTCTTTAATTTCGGGAAAATTAGTTTCCGAATTAATGAAGAAAAATTATTAATAGTTAATAAATGAAAGTAATTTTCGATCATATTTCCTTTGAATGCAGCAAAATTGTAACCCAATCTTACAGTACATCCTTTTCGCTCGCCACAAAGATGTTATCATCCTCCATAAGGAGTGACATTTACAATATATATGGTTTTGTTCGATGTGCAGACGAAATAGTCGATGCCTTTCATGACTATGACAAAGAATCCTTGTTTAACAAATTTGAAGAGGATCTTGAGGCAAGCTTAAAAGACCATATAAGCCTGAATCCTATACTTAATGCCTTTCAACATACTTATCATAAATACAAAATCCCACATCATTTGGTACTATCTTTTATGAAAAGTATGAGAATGGATCTCAAGAAAAGCGTTTATAGTACTGAAGCAGAATTTAAAGAATACATTTATGGATCTGCGGACGTCGTAGGCCTAATGTGTCTTCGCGTTTTTGTTAAAGGAGACGATGAGCGCTATGAAGCCCTAAAGGATTCTGCCATGGCTTTAGGGTCTGCGTTTCAAAAGGTTAACTTTCTCAGAGATCTTAAGGCAGATCATGAGCACTTAAATCGTTCTTATTTTCCAAATACCAACCTCCAGGAATTAGATGAAACATCTAAACTAAGAATTGTTGAAGAGATCAAAGAAGATTTTAAAATGGGATATGACGGAATAGTTCAGCTTCCTAATGAAGCAAAATTTGGTGTTTATACTGCCTATAAATACTATTATAAATTACTGAACAAGTTACAAAAAACACCGTCTATGGAAATTAAAAATGCCAGAATACGGGTGCCTAACTATCAAAAATTCGGACTTCTTGCAAAGTCTTATGTAAATTATAAACTGAACTTATATTAGCATGAAAATTGTAATTTGGATTTTAGTTTTCCTTGGCACCTTCGGTTTTATGGAGTTTATGGCCTGGTTTACTCACAAGTACATAATGCATGGTTTTTTATGGATTTTGCACAGTGATCATCATAAAAAAGATCATGGTTCCTGGTTTGAACGCAATGATGCATTCTTTATTTTTTATGCAGTTGTTAGCATGACCTTCTTTTATTTAGCATCCTATACGTCCTTCTGGTACGGTTGGCCATTAGGCTTTGGAATTATGGCATATGGTGCAACTTATTTTTTAGTTCATGACATTTTCATTCACCAACGATTTAAAATGTTTAGAAATGCTGATAACTGGTATGCCAAAGGTGTGAGGAGAGCACATAAAATGCACCATAAGCATATTGGAAAAGAAGATGGAGAGTGTTTTGGTATGTTGTTTGTTCCTTTTAAGTATTTTAAGAAATAAATAGTCTTAGCTAATTATTCCATAAAACAGTCAATTTCAGCGCTTCCAAGTCCTTACTTTTATTTTAAGAGACCATCCAATAAAATATGAACGCTTTCTGAGTTCCAATCAGCAGATCCTGTCTCTGCTACAACAATATTGCCCTTTTTATCAATGATAAACGTTGTTGGCAAAGCCGCAGAATAAAGGGTTTTTGGTGTAAATCCAGATTCGAAATAAACCGGTAAATTATAATTTTTCTTCGTTATGAAGTTAGACACCTTTTCTTTTTTATCCCGGGCAATAAATAAAAATGTGACCTTTTCCCGATAGGCGTTATACAACAGTTGTAAACCGGGCATTTCTGCAACACACGGTGGACACCAGGTAGCCCAGAAATTTATAAATATAACTTCACCCTTGTAATCTAAGAGATTCACCACATTACCTTTTGAATTCACCAGTTTAAAATCATAATCCTCTAAAAACTGCTGAGCTCTCTCTTCAACAGGAACAGGATTATGAGATATTAACCTGTTAAGATATACTTTGGCATGAAAACCTATCGGCGTAAAAAAATAAAGCGCCAATAATAGAATAATCGCAATATTGATTAGCTGTGTCCTTTTTAATTTCACTTCTATTTTGTTAGTTCATTGAGCAGATTATAGATTGTATTATTATCCCAATCGGCAATTCCTTTTTGTTTTACCCGAATATTGCCCTCTTTATCAATTATGTACGACGAAGGTGGCTCAAGAATAGCCAAAGGAGATCTTTCACCAATAATAAGATAGGTTACCGGAAAAGTAAATTTATTTTCTTTCATAAACTCTTCTACGGGCAGCCTCTCTTCATCAGTTATGATATAGAAATCGACCTTATTCTTATATTTATCATAAAGATTCTGAATACTTTTAAGTTCTGCCGCACAGGGCAATCGCCATGAAGCCCAGAAATTTATAAAAACCACATTTCCTTTGGATTTTTCAAAATTGAAGAACTCCCAACTCGCATTTTTTAATTTCCAGTTGTAATCCGATATTTGTGGTTGTTCTCCAACTTCAATTACCTCCGGACGAAAGGAAAATATTTGGTTTAATAAAATTTTACCATAATACCCAAGCGGGGTCACAAAAAATGAAAGCACGAAAGCCATGAATAGTATATTGAGTATGGTTTTCCTACTTACTTTCATATTATTGCTGTTAGACAAAACTAAATAACTCCCGAGAAATATCGGGAGTTACTTTACTTAATTAATGATGCAAATTATGCCGCATTATCCTTCTTTATAACATTAAGAGCGGAGCCTTGGTGAAACCATTCAATCTGCTGCAGATTGTAGGTGTGTTTCGCCTGGATTAAATCCTTGGTACCATCCGCATGTACAACTTCAATAGTCAATGGTTTATCTGGTGCAAATTCTTTAATATCAATGAAGTTAAAAGTGTCATCTTCCTGAATAAGGTCATAGTCACTTTCATTAGTAAAAGTCAATGCTAACATCCCTTGTTTTTTCAGATTGGTTTCGTGAATACGGGCAAAGGACTTTACAAGGACCGCCGCTACACCCAAATGTCTGGGTTGCATAGCCGCATGTTCACGGGAAGATCCTTCACCATAATTGTGATCACCAACTACAATGGTCTTTATGCCTTTGGCTTTATACGCTCTCTGCGTATCCGGCACACCACCATATTCTCCATTCAATTGGTTTTTTACAAAATTGGTCTTTTTGTTAAAGGCATTTACAGCGCCTATCAAAGTGTTATTAGCAATATTATCAAGGTGACCTCTGTATCTGAGCCATGGGCCAGCCATTGAAATATGGTCTGTAGTACATTTACCAAATGCTTTAATCAGAAGCTTCATGTTTTGAAGACTATCCGAAGAAATTGGGACAAATGGTTCCAAAACCTGCAGCCTTTCAGAATCTTTTGCTACAATTACTTCAACCCCACTGCCATCTTCATCAGGTGCAAGGTACCCCGCATCATCAACCTCAAAACCTTTTGGAGGTAATTCAATTCCCTCTGGTTCTTTTAATTTAATTTCCTTTCCATCTTCATTTAAAAGTGTGTCGTTCATAGGATCAAAATCCAACCTTCCCGAAAGTGCAATGGCTGCTACCATTTCAGGAGAGCCTACAAAGGCATGCGTGTTGGGGTTACCATCAGCCCTCTTTGAAAAATTTCGGTTAAAAGAATGCACAATAGTATTTTTCTCCTCCCCTTTGAGATCACTTCTGTCCCATTGTCCAATGCAAGGACCACATGCGTTAGTAAAAATGGTTGCCCCCAGATTTTCAAATATCTGCAATAAGCCGTCACGTTCAGCAGTAAATCTGATTTGTTCTGATCCCGGATTAATTCCAAAATCGGACTTAGGTTTTATATTATTGTCCACCGCCTGTTTTGCAATAGATGCAGCCCTGGTTAAATCTTCATAGGAAGAATTGGTACATGACCCGATAAGGCCCCAGTCAACCTGAATAGGCCAGTCATTTTTCCTGGCTTTAGGACCAAGTTCACCTACAGGAGTGGCCAAATCTGGTGTAAAAGGACCGTTTAAATGTGGTCTTAGATCATTTAAATTAATTTCTATAAGTTCATCGAAGTATTTCTCCGGTTCCGCATAGACCTCTGAATCTGCTGTCAGATACTCCTTTACTTCATTCGCCGCATCGGCAATATCACTTCTGTCAGTTGCACGAAGATATCGTTCCATAGAGGCATCATAACCAAAGGTGGAGGTAGTAGCTCCTATTTCTGCACCCATATTACATATCGTGCCCTTTCCGGTACAAGAAAGATTCTTAGCCCCTTCACCAAAATATTCTACAATTGCTCCGGTTCCCCCTTTTACAGTTAGAATACCAGCAACCTTTAATATCACATCTTTAGCAGAAGTCCAACCTGAAATTTTACCTGTGAGCTTGACACCAATTAATTTTGGAAACTTCAGTTCCCAGGCCATGCCTGCCATAACATCTACGGCATCTGCTCCTCCAACACCAATGGCCAACATTCCCAAGCCTCCCGCATTTACTGTATGTGAGTCCGTTCCTATCATCATACCTCCCGGAAAAGCATAGTTTTCTAAAACTACCTGATGAATAATTCCAGCTCCTGGCTTCCAAAAACCTATTCCGTATTTATTAGAAACCGATTCTAAAAAGTTGAATACCTCAGCACTTGTAGTATTGGCAGTTCTTAAATCAATAGCTGCCCCGCTCTTAGCCTGGATTAAATGATCGCAATGTACCGTAGTTGGAACTGCAACTTTAGGTTTCCCCGCCTGCATAAATTGCAGAAGTGCCATCTGAGCAGTTGCATCCTGACATGCCACTCTATCCGGTGCAAAATCTACGTAATCCTTACCTCTTCTAAAAGCTTTTGTAGGCTGGCCCTCCCAAAGATGTGCATATAATATTTTCTCGGAAAGTGTTAATGGTCTTCCAACTATATCACGAGCCTTGTCAATACGTTCTGCTATATTGGCGTAAACCCCTTTTATCATGTCAATATCAAATGCCATTATTTTGAGTTTTTTCTGTTAATTGAATTCCGTAAAATTAGTAAAATACACGTGGTAAAGGAAATTTTTAGAATGGGATTACACATTAATTGTGGATATATGATAATTTATTTTCAAATCCATCCTACTTTAAGAAAAACAGGAAATCTGATTTCCTATTAATATGAGATTCTATACTTTTTAAAACCTTCAGACCAATACGAAAAATAATCATGTTTCTTCTTTATTGAATGTCCACGAAAGGCGTTAAAGAAGTTTATTTACAATATCTTCCTCTGAGATACCTTCGGCCTCTGCCTTATAATTCTTAATTATTCTATGTCTGAGAATCCCCATTGCCACAGCCTGCACGTCTTCTATATCAGGGGAGAACTTGCCATTAATTGCAGCGTGGGCCTTGGCCCCTAAAATTAGGTTCTGAGAAGCCCGTGGTCCGGCACCCCAATCCAGGTATTGTTTTACATAATCCGAAGAAGTCTCTAATCCCGGTCGGGTACTGCTTACCAATTTTACCGCATAATCCACAACATTGTCCGGAACGGGTATTCTTCTAACCAAATGCTGAACTTCTAGAATCTCCTCTGCATTAAATAAGGGATTCACTTCAGGAAATTCATCATTGGTTGTTGTTTTAACTACTTGTGTTTCTTCCGCAATAGATGGATATTTTAACTCTATTGCAAACATAAATCGATCAAGCTGCGCTTCCGGAAGGGGATAAGTACCTTCCTGTTCTATAGGGTTTTGTGTAGCTAGTACAAAATATGGCCGGGAAAGTTTATGTTGTACTCCCGTTATTGTTACTGCTCTTTCCTGCATGGCCTCTAAAAGAGCTGCTTGTGTTTTAGGTGGTGTTCTATTAATCTCATCTGCAAGAATTATATTGGCAAAAATAGGCCCTTTAATAAATTTGAAATTCCTATTCTGGTCTAATATCTCACTTCCTAAAATATCACTTGGCATCAGATCAGGGGTAAATTGTATTCTCTTAAAGTCGAGTCCCAAAGTACGGGCAATTGTATTTACCATTAAGGTTTTGGCTAAGCCGGGCACACCAATCAGCAAGGAATGACCCCCTGTGTAGATAGATAAAAGAATTTGGTCAATTACCAGGTCCTGCCCTACAATTATCTTAGCTATTTCTTTTTTTAAAGCCCTGTGTTTGGCTACTAAATTGTTGATTGCTGTAACGTCAGACATCCGGTTATTCCTTTACCCAATTATTGGCAAATTCACAATCTCTATTATCTCCGCCAACACTTACATAAGTATCTGAAATATGATCATTAAGCCATTTCCGAATAGTAGTAAACTGCTTATCTCTTAGTGCAAGTTCCTGAATTTTAATATAGTCTTGAGCAAAAGTTGCCTCATGCTCATCATATCTATTACTAACCATTAAAATTTTATACCTGGGGGGACCTCCATTTGGATCCTGCTCCAGGGTAGGTTGCGATATTTCGTTGTCCTTTAAATTCCTTACCTGATTATATAATGATGGATCCATCTTCGTAAGTTCAAAACGTGAATCAAAATTAATTGGATTTCTTAATAACCCTCCGTCAAACTTAGTTTCTTTTTCATCTGAAAAATTCAATGCCGCTTCGGCGAAAGTATATTTACCTTCCATCAGCTGCTTCCGTATCGTATCCAACTCAATTCTGGCTTTATCGATAGACGATTGAGGTATCTCTGGTTGCAACAGAATATGACGCAAATCTAGTTCCTGACCTCTTATCTTTTCAATATATATAATATGGTACCCAAAATCAGTTTCAAATGGTTCAGAAATTTCACCCTGGCGCAAACTAAAAGCCACATCCTTAAATTCTTTTACAAACGGTGTTTCCCTTGTCATGCTGTAAAAACCACCTTTGGACTTGGAGCCAGGATCCTGTGAATATAAGATTGCTTTAACGCTAAAACTGGCATCATTATCTTCACAATCTGCCTTTATTTCATTTAACTTATTAATTGTTTTTTGTTTTTCCTCTTCAGGAATTTCAGGTATTTTTACTATCTGTGAAATTTCAAGTTCTGCACCAAAAACAGGTTTTTCATCCTCGGGAATTTTATTAAAAAATTGTCTTACTTCCTCTGGGGTAACTTCAATTTCACTGATAATTTTTTGCTGCATTTTCTCCGACAACATTCTCAACTTATTTATATTGTACAATTCTTCCCGGAAATCTTCAACGCTTTCTTTATTATAAAAATTAAGGACTTTTTCCATAGATCCTACCTGCTGTACCAATTGTTGCATTTGACGGTCACTGGTGGCATTTACCTCATCATCAGACACTAAAATACTATCCTGCACGGCTTGATGGGCATATAAACGGTCTTCCATTAATTTCCCCAATAAACCACAGTGTGTAATATCGTCCATAGCAGCTCCCTGGCTGCGCAAATCTATCAGCGTTTTTTCAATATCGGAGTCCAGGATCAGGTAATCCCCAACTACCGCCGAAATGCCATCTAGCTTTATCCTCTTAAATGTGTTTACGGTATCTTTTTTTACATCTATATCAGCTACCACAACAGTTTCTGGCGGTTCTATTTGAGTATCAGGGATAGAATCATTTTCCTGTGCTTCTACACTGACAAAAACGATAAAAAAGCATAAAACGAATAGTATGCTATTCCTGTTTGTCATACACTTCAAATATTTTTTCCTTGGTTGCTTCATCTATAATTTCTGTTTCCAGTTTTCTTATGTAGTCTAATTTTCTTCTATTAAGAAGTACTTGTCTTATGGTAGGTTCGACATACGAGAGCGGCGCAATTTCATTAACGCCAAGCACATCGTTTATCTTTGTCAAATATACCCCCATTGCATCCTCTAATTCAAAAAATTGTGATTTTTTTAAGTATCTGCCTTCATTATCAATATTCAAGGGAGGTATTTCTTCAATCACCCTTGATGCAGGAACCCAAAGTGAGTCATTAAAATTAAGCTTTTTAAATTGCACCCCTATGGAGTCCAAATATCTGATGTCTTCCTCATTAAATCTTCTTAAGCTCTCTGTTACTTCTTTTGTATTGAGAAACTGCAGGGGCAATTGAATAAACCTGAGTTTAATGATTTTTTCCTTGAGCTTGAAATTCTCCTTCTCTTCGTCGTAAAACCTGTTTAATTCTTCCTGAGAGATTAGTGTATCTTCTGCCTGATTTATCAAAGCTTCTTTATAGGCCCTTGTATATAGGTCTGTGCGGTAATTAGACACCAATTGTTCAAATTCTGCGATCTTTTCATCGGGTAAATTAATCTTGGCTTTTTCTAAAAGTATTTGTTTTGTTGCCCAGTTATTTATGTAATTGGTAACCATAGATGCACTATCCTCTTTTGTAATATTTTCGCCAAGAACAACCTCTACCTCATCCCAATATAAATAAGTATCCCCTACTCTGGCTAAGGGATTTTCATTTATATCATTCTTCAAAAAAGAATTACAGGAAAATAATAAGGCTATCAATATGGCTATTGCCGCATATATTCTGATCCCTTTTGTCTGTAGGTTTAAAAAGTGCATTTGACAAAAATAAGAATTCAATCCTGCTGGGCAAGTAATAGTAATATGGATTAACAGATTTTTAGTACCTCCACATTTTTATTTAGTACATTAGTAGTGCCAAGCACCTTAGTATTATGAAATATACTACTGAAATAACAATCAGCCTTTCCCGTGAAGAAGTACATAAAAAATTGGATGATCCGGATAATATGAAACATTGGCAGGAAGGACTATTAGGTTTTAAACAATTGTCGGATGAGCCCACAAAAGAAGGTGCAAAAATGGAATTGTATTATAAAATTGGCAAACGAGAGATGACATTAATTGAAACGATCATAAAGAATAACTTTCCTTATGAATTCCACGCCACTTATGATGCGAAAGGCGTTCATAATATTCAAAAGAACTATTTTGAAGTTATTGATGACGACACGACTAAGTGGATTTCGGAATCAGAATTTCAATTTTCGGGCTTCATGATGAAATTAATGGGATTTATAATGCCCGGGGCATTTAAAAAACAGTCTGCTAAATCTTTAAGTGATTTTAAGGCATTTGCAGAGAAAGGTATCTCGGTAGCTAAATAACAAGAATAACTGTGAGTAGAAAAATTAAATTAATCTGGGATTTCAGAGGGCCTGCAGCCAAAGAGGTTGCCATGCATCACGAAAAGCATTTGAAAGATTACATAGAGGCTGAAAATTTGAGCCCAGACATTACCGGGAATACAGATTTAAGTTCTATGCACAGCATTGCATATATGGTGGTGGAAGAAGTTAATATGCCAAGTGTACGAGACGCCCTAAAACCTCACAGGGGTGAAGTTTATTCGGAACAGCAGAACTAACTAAATATTCTTTGTGTTGAAAATTTTAAAACTAACTATTCTCCTACTATTATTATTACTGGCCTGCAAGACCAAGAGCAAAGAAAATAACCCGATGGCATTGGTTTTGGCCTCTCCAAACACATCAATCAGAAAAGTCATTGACAGTGTTGATCAATATGAAGTCCAAATACTTTATACCCAAATAGATCGAAGCGACGATAGCATTGTTCTAACTGATTATGAATTTCAGTTGGATGATATGAATTACTTCTATCCTGCCAGTACTGTAAAGCTGCCTATTGCTGTACTTGCGCTCGAAAAATTAAACCTTATAGATTCAATAAACAGGCATACTAGATATTATATTGAAGGGGATTCAGTTGAAAACACCTTTGCAGAGGACATTTCCAAAATTTTATCTGTTAGTGACAATCATGCAAACAACAGATTACTAGAATTCCAGGGACAGGATGACATTAATTCCAGGCTCGAAAACAAGGGTATCCATCCTGTGAGAATTTCGCACAGACTAGGAATACATTCCGATGACGTTACTACAAAACCTTTGATATTATATATTAATGATAGTACTACAGGCACATCCACACCTATTATAAATTCAGAGCCCTTGCCTCTTAATTTAAAACGAATAAAAAAGGGAGTTGGGTTTTATGAAAATGATTCATTACATAGCGAACCTTTTGATTTCAGCTTTAAAAATTATTATCCGGTGAGTTCACAGCACGGAGTCCTGAAAAGAATAATATTCCCTGAATTATTCAAGACAAATGAAAGGTTTAATCTTAATGAGGATCAAAGAGAATTTCTGTTAACCGCGATGCATACATTACCCAAAGACGCAGGTTATGACCCACAAGAATATTATGACGGTTATTGCAAGTTTTTTATATATGGAGATTCAAAAGAAAATATTCCCGAACATATAAAAATATATAATAAAGTAGGCTTTGCCTATGGTACCCTAACCGATTGTGCTTATATAACGGATGAAAAAAATAATGTAGAATTTATGCTGACCGCCACTATTTTAGTCAATTCTGATGGAATATTCAACGACGATAAATATGAATATGATGAGATAGGTATTCCATTTTTAGCTGCCTTAGGAAGGGAATTTTACAATTATGAATTAAAACGAAAAAAAGCACCGTAAAACGGTGCTTTTAAATTAATTATTTAAGATTGTATTAAGGCATTACTACGTCTTCGATGATATGAATCACGCCATTAGAAGCCATTACATCTGTCTTAGCTATCTTGCTGTAATTTCCGTTTTTATCCATTAGATAAATCCCGCCATCTTTTGAAACTGCAGTAAGAGTTTCACCATTAAGCGTTGTAAGTTCAGCTTTACCATTTCCAGATTTTAAAGCACTGGCAACATCAGCAGCAGCAATTTTTCCAGCCACTACATGATAAGTTAGAATAGCCGCTAACTTTTCCTTGTTCTCAGGTGCTAATAATGAATTCATAGTATTTGAATCTATCTTAGCGAAACCAGCGTTAACTGGCGCAAAAACTGTAAAAGGTCCATCACCCTGAAGAGCGCCAACCAAATCTGCAGCTTTTAAAGCAGTTACCAATGTTGAAAAATCGTCTACAGATGCAGCAATATCAACAATATTCATGGCCTTGTCTTGAGAGGTGGCAGTTTGAGTAGAAAACACTAAAGCTACCGTTGAAAGAATTAAGAAAATTTTTTTCATGATTTGTTTAAAGATTTAATATTAGTAATTATTTATGTGCACTTTGCAATGTTAAATACACATCGATTAGAACCATGGATGAGCAAAGTGATTTTTTATCATATCTTTAACATAAGTATATGGCAGCAGACCCAAAAGACACTGAATTCATCAACCAACTTCTCAATGGAGATAAGAATGCTTTATATCTCCTATATGACAAGTATTCCGGCGCACTTTATGGCGTAATATTAAGGATGTGCAGAGAAGAAGATTTGGCCAAGGACCTTTTGCAGGAAAGTTTTATTAAAATTTGGCAAAAAATAGGTTCTTATGATCCTGAGAAAGGCAAATTCTATACATGGGCCTATAGGATCGCTAAAAACACGACTTTAAATGCGCTTCGAAAATCTACGCCACTCATCCAAACAGAGGATTTAAGTGTATATGAAAATAAGAATGCTGATCTGGAGGCGACAGATTATACGGCTTTAAAAGGGATTTTATCAGATTTGGAACCTCACCATCAGCAAGCAATTGATCTGGTTTATTTTAAAGGCCTTACACATCGGGAGGCCCATAAGACAATGAATGTTCCCCTGGGTTCTTTTAAATCATACATAAGACAAGCCCTTGTGAAATTACGGGAAAGACGTTCAGAACTTTCATTGCTTATAGTATTTATAGAAGTTTTTGGAAATGGATAAGAAAAAGATATTAGAAGACGGTCTTTTAGAGCAGTATCTTTTGGGAGAACTTTCAGATGAACAGGAAATCCTAATTCAAAAGGTACTAAAAGAAGATGCAGATTTAAGATCAATATTTGAAGGACTTGAGGAAGAATTTCAAAATATCGCCCTTGAAAATGCTATTCATCCACCTGATAGCGTAAAAATAGCATTAAGTGAGGCTTTGGAGACTCGTGGTGAAAATACCAAAGTAAGGGACATTTCTGTTCCTAAAAAAAATGATACGTTCAATTATGTCCGACTTGCTGTAGCGGCCAGTCTTGCTGCAATTTTTGCATTAAGTTCCTTTTGGTTTTACAACAGGTGGCAGGCCGCAGAAGATAACCTAACAGTACTGCAGGAACAGACTGTTACCTTGCAGGATCGTTTGTCAAATTTGGAACAAACATTTGAAGTTGCCAGTCAGCGCTATCAGTCCATAAACAACCGTAATGTAATTCCTTTGTTACTTAAGGGCAATAGGATATTACCAGAATCAAGAGCAGTGGCATACGTAAATCATACTGCAAAAAGTGTTATGGTAAATTCACAGGGCCTTCCGCCTTTGGAGAAAGATAAAACATATCAAATGTGGGCCGATGTTGATGGTGTAATGATAAATATGGGTCTGTTACCGGCGGATACAGATTTGATCCCTTTAAAATATATAGACAGGGCCGAATCTTTTAATATCACCATTGAACCAGCCGGCGGTAATGACCATCCCACCGTTGAAAACCTGATTTCTAATGTCCTGCTTTAAAACTAAAAGGAAATGAAACAGTTTAATTAACCCATTTAGACCAATACACCTTACTTCAATGGTCTCCCGTAAAGGTCAAAGTCTGCCGCATCTGTAATTTCAAGTTCTACGAATTCTCCAATTTTAAGGTAGTAGTTCTTTGCATCGACCAAAACTTCATTATCCACATCCGGAGAATCATATTCGGTTCTTCCAATAAAATAATTGCCTTCCTTACGATCAATGATACAACGAAAGGTTTTACTTATTTTTTCCTGGTTTAACTGCCATGAAATACCGGATTGAAGCTCCATAATCTCATTCGCCCTATTTTGTTTCACCTCTTCCGGTACGTCGTCTTCCAGTTTATAAGCATGCGTATTCTCTTCATGGCTATAAGTAAAGCAACCAAGTCGTTCAAATCGCATTTCTTCTACCCAGTTCTTTAAAGTCAGGAAATCTTCCTCTGTCTCTCCAGGGTAACCAACAATTAGTGTAGTTCGGATGGCCATATCCGGAACCATCTGCCTAAAATCTTTTAAAAGCGCGGTAGTTTTGGCTTTGGTAGTTCCTCTGCGCATACTCTTAAGGATAGGATCCGAAATATGTTGCAACGGTATGTCGAGATACTTACAGATTTTTGGTTCATTCTTCATAACCTCAAGCACATCCATAGGAAACCCTGTTGGAAAGGCGTAATGAAGGCGAATCCATTCTATTCCTTCCACCTTAGCAAGTTCTTTTAATAATTCGGCCAGGTTTCTTTTTTTATACAGATCAAGGCCGTAGTAAGTTAGGTCCTGGGCAATTAGTATTAGTTCTTTGACCCCATTAGATGCCAGTTTTTGAGATTCGATAACCAATTCCTCTATGGGCTTACTCTTGTGTTTACCCCGCATTAGTGGTATTGCACAAAAAGAACAAGGCCTGTCACAGCCTTCTGCAATCTTCAAATAGGCATAATTTTTTGGGGTAGTTGTTAAGCGTTCCCCAATTAATTCATGTTTGTAATCAGCCCCCAGGGCCTTTAACAAATTAGGTAGATCACTGGTCCCAAAATATTCATCAACATTAGGAATTTCCTTTTCCAGATCCGGCTTATAACGTTCACTCAGACATCCTGTAACAAAAACTTTATCTACCTCTCCTGATTGTTTTTTATCTACATATTCCAAAATGGTATTCACGCTTTCCTCTTTGGCATTTGCTATAAAACCACAGGTATTTATGACTACTATATTCCCTTCCTCTTCATGCACTACCTCTTTATCATTAGCTCTGAGTTGTCCCATAAGAACCTCAGAGTCATAGACATTTTTGGAACATCCCAGGGTTACAACATTTATTCTATTTTTCTTTACCGACTTTGTTCGCATGGGTTTTCTTTAGCCGTGCAAAAATACAATACAATAGAAGAAGAGCCACCTTTTAACAAGAATTCTTCTCATTCTGCGTTAAACCATTATTAGTAGTATTGGTCTAATTAGAAATTAAACCCAAATGAAACACCAAATTCAAGGACTATTTTTAATTTTAGTATTCATGGGCTGTTTGTCCTGCGAAAATAATTCAGATGATTTAAACGATGAACCAATTGAAGAAAACCCGGATGCATCTCTGTATTTTCCAAACACTGCTTCTGATGATTGGGCAACTGTTAGCCCTGAAGAATTAGGTTGGAATACAAACAATAAACAGCCACTGATAGATTTCCTTGAGGAAAAGGAGACCAAGGCATTTCTAATTTTAAAAGATGGCAAAATTGCCATGGAAGAATACTTCGGAACTTTTAAACAGGACAGCCTTTGGTATTGGGCATCGGCAGGCAAAACCCTAACGGCGTTCACAGTTGGTATTGCACAAGAAAAGCAATTGCTGGATCTGAATGATAAAACTTCCGATTACCTGGGTGAAGGCTGGACCTCCGCTCCTGCAGACAAAGAAAATTTGATAACTATATGGAATCAATTGACCATGACAAGTGGCCTGAAGGATACTGCATTTGATTGTGTTACTGCAGCTTGCCTGGAATATGAAGCCGATGCAGGTACCAGATGGGCCTATCACAACGGGCCTTATACTTTATTAGAAAGTGTTGTAAGCGAAGCCGCAGGTACTACTTTTAGTTCTTTTTTCAATACCAATCTTAGAAATAGAATCGGTATGAATGGATTTTGGTTATCCACCAATGGTTTGAACAATGTTTATTTTAGC
Source organism: Eudoraea sp. (assembly GCF_049669105.1). NCBI lineage: Bacteria > Pseudomonadati > Bacteroidota > Flavobacteriia > Flavobacteriales > Flavobacteriaceae > Eudoraea > Eudoraea sp. The sequence continues at coordinate 519 of NZ_JBATKE010000127.1, read as the reverse complement.
ACAGCCCGAAGTATGGCCAGATTTGGCTTACTCAATTTAAATAATGGGGTGTGGAATGACGAAATTATATTAGGTGATTTGACTTTTATATCTAAAATGAAAAACACCTCCCAGGAGCTAAACAAGTCCTATGGATATCTTTGGTGGCTCAATGGGAAAGAGAGCTTTATGGCGCCCTCTTTACAAGTAGTATTTAATGGGTCACTTATCCCAAATGCACCTGCGGACACCTATTCCGGGCTGGGTAAAAATGATCAAAAGTTGTATATAATTCCCAGCAAAGGTCTTGTAATAGTCAGAATGGGGGGAAATGCAGGGGAGAGTTTACTGGGCCCCTCAAGTTTTGATAATGCCTTATGGGAAAAAATCAACAATTTTATTAAATAATTTCCCTTTTTAGGAAGCAAGATAATCCTTTACATAGCTAAAAAAGAGCACTAATTAATCTTAAACTTACAAGTAACAGCTTGCCTTATTAGGAAATTTTATATTAATTTATAATATAAGACAGTTGTAGAT
>NZ_JBATKE010000126.1:0-1945 GCF_049669105.1 Eudoraea sp. | reverse complement strand
TAAGCAGAAAAACGCTGTCTGTCAATATGTCAATGAACTTTCTTTTCAGTAGATCCTATTCCTTCTCAAAAAAACTTAACCGTGTCTACTGCCCAGCTAAGCGGGTGCAAATATAGAGCACTTTTTTAAATTAAAAATAAATTTCAGTTATTTTTATGAAATAATTTTAACCTGAATTTTTAATGTACTTATTATTAGCTTTTTGCTCTAAGATTGAAAGCAAAAAAAGGCTTATAAAGCTACATCATTTTAATGTTATCTGCAACTATTTTTTTTCCTTTTCTGTCTTATTCCATTTATTAGTTAATGAAGAATAATCATAATCCAAAACAGATTCCTGTCGCACTAGCTGACTGGCCGCAAAAGCTCTCTGTAAGATATCTTCAATAAGGTAGTCTTCGTGTATGTTTTCCGGCTGGTATTCTTCTTTTAAGTTTATCTTAAACATTTTAGCTGTTGTACTGTACCAAAAGGCACGCCACCCACTTCGTAATTCTTTAACCAAACCATAAGTTGTAGTTCCAGTTTGTCTATAGATTAATTTTACCAAAATCTGCCCTTCAGTGCGTGTCAACTTTTTTAATTCATCAGAAAACTCCCCTTCAATATATTTTTGCAGTTGTTTGGTATACTTTTTCTTTTTTCGTTTTGATTTAATTTTCATCAAACTATCATTAAGCTCTTCCAACCTTTCAGAGGCCATTTTTGCATAGGGATATACCTTAAGGGTCTTCCTGCGCAGAATATAATATTTCAATTTATCCTGGTAAGATGAAAACTCCAACCTTCCAAAAATGTATACCTCATCAAGGGTAATTGATTGTTGAAAAATGGAATCCCCCTGAATGATTATCATTTTTTCAGTCAGAGAATCCATTGGCTGCTCTTTCATCTGGGAAATCCCAATATAGCCCATAAGAGAAATAAGAATAAGATGAAAACACTTTTTCACTAAATATTTAAATTTCAAATTTCTTGCCAAAATTAATGATAAACATTGGACTGCATTACTAAATAAAAGTGAATATTGTTAAGTTTGTATTCAAATTATAAATACATGAGCGAAAAGAAGATTATCACCAAAAAATCATTGGCTTTTTTTGAAAAATACCTTAACAATGCATCCCCTACCGGATATGAATCAGAAGGTCAAAAATTGTGGATGAATTATGTGAAACCCTATGTTGATACATTTATTACCGATACCTACGGAACCGCGGTTGGAGTTATTAATCCGGAAGCAAAATACAGAGTGGTCATTGAAGGACATTCCGATGAGATTTCCTGGTATGTAAACTATATTACAGATAACGGGCTTCTCTATGTCATCCGCAATGGTGGCAGTGATCATCAAATTGCTCCTTCAAAATGGGTAAATATTCATACTAAAAACGGAATTGTGAAAGGTATCTTTGGATGGCCCGCTATACATACCCGGGACCGTGCTAAAGAAGAACCTCCTAAAATAGATAATATTTTTATTGATGTTGGAGCAAAGGATAAAGAAGAAGTTGAAAAAATGGGAGTCCATGTTGGCTGCGTTATCACATATCCGGATGAATTCCAGATCTTGAATAAGGATAAATACGTATGCCGTGCAATTGACAACAGAGCAGGTGGATTTATGATAGCTGAAGTTGCCAGACTTTTACATGAAAACAAGAAAAAATTACCTTTTGGACTCTATATAACTAATGCTGTACAGGAGGAAATTGGCCTTCGAGGCGCGGAAATGATTTCACAAACCATACGCCCGAATGCTGCGATTATTACCGATGTGTGCCATGATACGACGACACCTATGATCGACAAGAAAAAACAGGGGCATACAGAATTAGGTGCCGGCCCTGTAATTTCTTATGCTCCGGCAGTTCAGAATAAACTTAGAGAACGAATTATTGAAACCGCCGAAGCCAAAAAAATTCCATTTCAGCGCATGGCGGCA
>NZ_JBATKE010000125.1:0-18095 GCF_049669105.1 Eudoraea sp. | reverse complement strand
TAACGAAAAACGCCCATATGGTTAAAGGAAGCCTTGTCATAGACATCCCTTTGGTTCTTAGATTGATTACTGTAACAATGTAGTTCAATGACCCTAATAAGGAAGAGGCAATAAAGATAGCCATAGAAACCAACCAAAGTGTCATTCCCATTCCAGATCCAGGCTGAGCCATAGGCAGTGCACTAAGAGGAGGGTAGATAGTCCATCCTGCAGCTGCAGGTCCTGCCTCCACAAAAAGTGAAATAACCATGATTACACTGGACACAAAGAACATCCAATATGATAACATATTCAGGAAACCTGAGGCCATATCCCTTGCACCAATTTGCAACGGTATTAGAAGATTACTAAAAGTACCACTCAAGCCGGCTGTTAGAACAAAGAATACCATTATAGTGCCGTGTATGGTCACCAATGCCAGGTACATATCTGCATCCAAAACACCTCCGGGAGCCCAACCTCCTAATAAAGTCTCGAAAATAGGAAATGATTCACCGGGCCAGGCTAATTGCATTCTGAACAAAAGAGACATTGCAATACCAATAAAACCCATAATCAAACCAGTAATAAGATACTGTTTTGAAATCATCTTATGATCCTGACTAAAAATATACTTTGTTACAAATGTCTCTTTATGATGATGTACGTGATCATCTTCATGATCATCAACGTGGGCATGTGCAGTAACAGACATAATCGAATTTTTTTTTATATTAATTTTACTTCTTTATAGCTTTATTTATTGCATTGATGCCATAGTCTGACTAAAAGTCTGCTGACTTTCCATCCATGCATTATAATCTTCTTCGCTTTCTACTATAATCTTCATCTGCATATTATAGTGCGATTTACCACAAATTTTATTGCACAACAGAATATAATCAAATTCCCATGGATCCGAGTTGTCTTCTCCATTAGCTGCGCGTTCTGCTCGAATTTTATTTGTTCTTTTTACCTTATCTACAATATCCGGATTCATCCTCATCTCCACGGTAGTTATGGTTGGTGTAAAAGAAAACTCAGTGGTCATTCCAGGTACGCAATTCATCTGAGCTCTAAAATGAGGCATATAGGCGGAATGCAATACATCCTGTGAACGCATTTTAAAATTTACCTTTCTACCAACAGGCAGGTGTAATTCTTTTACAATAACGTCATCAGAAGCATTGGGGTCAGATTCATCCAATCCTAAAACATTTGCCTTATCAATATCAATCATTCTAACATTGGCACCTCCTAATACATTGTCTGCCCCACCATATCTTGCCGTCCAATTGAATTGTTGAGCATATAATTCTACGATCAGAGGGTCATCCTCATCATTGATATCCATTATGTTGGTCCAGGTATATAAACCCCACAATATTAATCCGGCCAAAACGATCACTGGTATTATCGTCCAAATGAATTCCAACCTGTCATTATCTGCAAAAAATAAGGCCTTTTTCCCTTTTTCCCCGCGATATTTAAACCCAAAATAATGCAATAACGCCTGAGTAATGGTTTGAACAAAAAAGATGATAATAAATGAAACAAGCAATAGGTAATCATAATCCCCCCCATGGGCTGAAGCAGCTTCAGGCAATAATACTTTCGTGTATTTATAAAAACTAAATATAGTAATCCCATAAATAAATATCAAAAAAGCAAACAACAAGTAACCATTATACTTGTTATCCTTATCGGTTGCCACTTGTGAATCTACTGTCTTTAGTTTGGACAATTCAAAGATTTTGGTCATTTGCCAAATTGCAATTGCCACTAGTACTAAAACAATTAAGATCAATAATGTAGTCATTGTATGTATTGAAATTATACTTTAAAATTACTAATAATGAAAATGCCTGCTTTCCTCTATAAAAGGATTACGGGTTGGTTGCAAGGGCGCATGGGTTAATGCTCGGAACACCCAGAAAATAAAAGCCCCTGCGAAAAATAGGATAGCGCCCAATTCCGGAATTCCAATGTACCATTGGTCACCCACCGTTGCCGGCATTATCATATTAAATATATCTAAATAATGCCCTGCAAGCAACACGATACCTGTCATAATTACAAACCAGTTTATCCTTTTATAATCACTATTCATTAATAGTAACACAGGAAATATAAAGTTCAAAGCGACCATACCGAAAAACGGCAGATTATAGTCTTCAATCCTTGTAACAAAATAAGTGACTTCCTCGGGTATATTTGCATACCATATTAACATAAACTGACTAAACCAGAGGTAGGTCCAGAATATACTAAAGCCAAACATAAATTTAGCCAAATCATGAATATGACTGTCATTAACATCAGGTAAATATCCTTTTGATTTGAGGTAAATGGTAACCATTGCAATTACAGTTATACCGGAAACGACCATACTAGCAAAAACATACCATCCAAATAAGGTACTGAACCAATGAGGATCAACACTCATTATCCAATCCCAGGACATAATGGATTCTGAAATAAGATAAAATACAAGGAAAGCAGCAGAGAATCTGAAGTTCTTTTTAAAATTGGAATCATCATCAGAATTATCCTGTGCAATAGAAAGTTTTCGTGATATTTCACGATATCCAATCCATCCTCCAAGGAAAATTGCGGCTCTTATAAGAAAGAAAGTGGGATTAAGATACCCCGCCTTATTTTGTAGCAATTTATCATGAGCTACAACATCGGCATCCATCCATGTAAACATATGATTAAAATGCAATACTGAAAGTACCAGAATAACAAATACTATTATCCCTCCTGGAACAAGGTAGGCTGTAATTCCTTCCATTACCCTGAATAACATAGGTGACCATCCAGCTTGTGAAGCCCTTTGAATTCCATAAAATGCAAGAACCCCTAAGGCAATCATAAAGAAGAAGAAAGCTGCTACATATAATGCAGACCAAGGCCTGTTTTGCAGTTGATGCAATAAGTGCTCATCATGAGCAGCACTGTGATCAGAGGCCTCTCCATGATCGGAGGCCATTGCCTGGGATGTTTCCTCCCCGTGTGAATCTCCGTGACCGTCATCATGAGCTGCAACCATAGCTTTGGCTTCTTCTACCGTACCAGGTGCGGATACAAAGCCAATGCCAATTCCCAATACCCCAACGGCCATGAGAATAAAAGAAGCTATTTTTAATCTGTTTGAAAACGTGTACATATTAAAGGTCTATGTATTATTTTGTTAAGTCTTGTTTTAGTTGCATTACGTACTCCGATACCTGCCAGCGTTCCTCATAATCAAGTTGTCCGGCGTAGGACCCCATGGAATTTAACCCGTAATATATTGTATGATAGGTACTTCCAACAGTAATATTCCTCGCGGCATCGTCATAGCTGGGTACGCCTAGTATTTTTTCTCTTTTTACAAGCGTTCCCTGTCCCTTACCCTGATTACCATGGCAAATGCCACAATATATAGTATAAAGTTCCTTACCCTTTGCAAGATTAGCTTCCATTTGCAAAGAATCCAACGGGCTTTTTTGCAATCTTGCCATTTCCTTGCTCTCCAGATCATTGGCAAACTCATAAGGCAACCATCCTCTGTGAATAGTATTTTCCGGAGGGGTCATCGCTTCAGATCCACTTGGAAGAAAATCAACTTGCTGATAGGTCTCATAACCTATCGGCTCATACATATTTGGCATATATTGATAGTTTGGGGTTCTATTATCCGCACAAGCAGAAACAAAACCAATTACTACCAGAATCATTACTATTTTTATAAAACGCTTCATTTTCTAATGATTGTTTTTAATAATGTTCAACTCAACTGCTCCCGTATCCAACAACAAATCTTTTAATGCAGACTCGTTATTATGTACTTCAATTTCCATAATAAAATGTGCATCTGTTGTTCGCACATCAGGATTCTCTGCCTTTTTAAATGGCCATAGCCTGCTGCGCAAATAAAATGTGATCACCATTAAATGTGCAGCGAAAAATACCGTTAATTCGAACATAATGGGTACGAATGCAGGCATGTTTTCTATATAGCTAAAGCTGGGTTTTCCACCAATATCCATTGGCCAGGCGTCAATCATTATGTATTTCATCATAACAATAGAAACAATTAATCCCAAACAGCCATACATAAAGGATGTAATTGCTATTCTGGTTGGAGCCAAGCCCATTGCTTTGTCCAAACCATGTACGGGAAAAGGACAATAGACCTCCTCTATATGATGTTTTTCAGCTTTAACCTTTTTAACGGCGTGCATCAATACATCATCATCATCATAGTATGCGTGGATAATAGTAGTAGCTGCCATAATTATTTATCGTTGTTTAAAAACATTCTTGCCTGTCCTGCCCAATCATCTCTCTGTGCCCTTCCAGGGAATGCACCCGTAAGGGAATCAAGCAAATCATATTCTTTTTGGGTCATCTTACTCACTTGTAAAAAGCTGAAAATTCCCAATTTGTTGAGGGTCTTTTCCATTAAAGGACCAATCCCTTTTACTTTCTTAAGATCGTCCGGATCCTGAGTTCCCGAATCAAAACTACCTAGTGCACTAAGTAAACTTTCTCCTTGATTTGATTCTGAAGAGACTTCAGCCTCCTGATTATTATTAATAATGGTTTCTCTTACAATTCCATTTTTACTTATTGTATATAATGGTTTCCCTGCATCTCGAAGGGCTTTATAACGGGCTCCTGACGATTTTAATATTGATTTTACCTCAGCCTGTGCAATTACCGGGAAGGTTCTTGAATATAGTAAAAAGAGTACAAAGAAGAATCCTATTGTCCCTATGAAAATTCCAATATCTACAAAAGTTGGCGAGAACATAGTCCAGGAAGATGGCAAATAATCGCGATGTAATGAGGTAACTATGATCACAAATCTTTCAAACCACATACCTACATTTACTACAATAGAAATAATAAATGAAATTACTATACTGGTTCTGATTTTCTTGAACCACATAATTTGAGGTGAAAGAACATTGCAGCTCATCATTAAAAGATAGGCCCACCAATACGGTCCTGTTGCTCTGTTTAGAAAAGCATATTGTTCATATTCCACTCCTGAATACCAGGCAATAAAAAGCTCCGTGATATAAGCACATCCAACTATTGAGCCTGTAATCATGATTACAATGTTCATCAGTTCAATATGCTGAACAGTAATATAATCTTCAAGGTGACTTACTTTTCTCATTATAATTAACAGGGTTTGAACCATCGCAAAACCTGAGAAAATAGCCCCGGCAACAAAGTAAGGCGGGAAAATGGTGGTGTGCCATCCCGGAATAACTGAAGTTGCAAAATCAAAAGATACAATAGTATGTACTGAAAGTACAAGTGGTGTTGCCAAACCAGCAAGGACAAGGGAAACCTCTTCAAAGCGCTGCCAATCCTTAGCACGACCAGTCCATCCAAAACTTACCAGACCGTAAATTTTCTTTTGGAAAGGTTTCACGGCCCTGTCCCGGATCATACCGAAATCAGGCAGTAATCCTGTCCACCAGAAAACCAATGAAACGGATAGGTAAGTTGATATTGCAAAAACATCCCATAACAAGGGAGAATTAAAGTTAACCCATAGTGAACCAAACTGGTTAGGAATAGGTACCACCCAATATGCCAACCAAGGTCTACCCATATGTATTATCGGAAACAAGCCAGCCTGGATTACAGAAAATATGGTCATGGCCTCCGCAGAACGGTTGATCGCCATTCTCCATTTTTGTCTGAATAATAAAAGTACAGCAGAAATTAGGGTTCCTGCATGCCCAATACCAACCCACCAAACGAAGTTTGTAATATCCCAGGCCCAGTTTACTGTTTTATTCAGTCCCCAGGTTCCAATACCTGTAGAAATTGTATAAATTATAGCACCTACACCCCAAAGGAGTGCTGCCAATGCAATGGAAAAAACAATCCACCACAGTCTGCTAGCCCGTCCTTCAACCGGAGCTGCAATATCTACCGATACATCATGGTAGCCTTTGTCCCCAAGGACTAAGGGTTTACGTATTGGTGCTTCGTAATGCGACGCCATATAGTTTTATTATAGTTGTATTCTTCCTTAATTGATTATGCTTCATTTGTGTTTCTCACTTTTACCTGATAAAACACATTTGGTTTTGTTCCTACACTCTCTAATAAGTGGTACATCCTGTCATTCTTCTTTAATTCCGTAACCTGGCTTTCTTCGTCATTTGAATCACCAAACACAATTGCCCCGTTGCTACAAGCATTGGAACAAGCAGTCTGAAACTCACCATCTACAATTACTCTTCCTTCACGTTTTGCATCAAGAATTGTCTTTTGGGTCATTTGTATACAAAGAGAACACTTCTCAATTACCCCTCTCGAACGTACAGTAACATCTGGGTTAATAACCATTTTACCAAGATCGTTATTGAAATGGTAATCAAATTCTTCATTATTATTTAAAAGGAACCAGTTAAACCTCCTCACTTTATAAGGACAGTTGTTGGCACAATATCTGGTACCCACACATCGGTTATAAGCCATATGATTCTGGCCCTGACGACTATGTGAAGTTGCCGCTACCGGACATACAGTCTCGCAAGGTGCATGGTTACAATGCTGACACATTACAGGTTGAAATGCAACCTGTGGATTGACTGCCGCCTTCTCCATTTCTTCAAAGCCCGACTTTGTCTCTGAAGCTCCTGAAAATTCATCTTTTTTGGTGTTGTCCTGGTCAAAAGTATCTTCTGAGGAATAATATCTGTCTATTCGCAACCAATGCATATCTCTCGATTTGCGAACCTCTTCTTTACCAACAACAGGTACATTATTCTCTGCGTGACAAGCAATAACACAAGCACCGCAACCTGTACAAGCGTTCAAATCTATAGACATATTAAAATGATGCCCTATAGACCTGTCAAAACTATCCCAAAGATCAACCGTAGTGGCAGGAACTTCCTGATGGTTCAATGATACCTGAGGTACATGATTCCACTCTGTATGATCTTTTGTATTAAATATCTCTAAGGTCGTTTCTTTTATAATATCACCTCTACCCATAAGGGTGTTATGAAGCTGAATACATGCAAACTCATGCATTCCTGTTGCCTTTTCAAGAGTGACATTTTGAATGCTATTAAATCCCTGATATAGCGCATATGCATTAACCCCGGTCTGCATTTCAGTTTTCATACCTATTTGCCTGCCATAACCAAATGATAGACCCACAGTACCAGCTGCCTGACCTGGCTGAATGAGTACGGGAACATTTTCAAGTGCCACGCCGTTAACTGTAAGTTTGGCATAACTTCCGTTCAGTCCGCCATTAGCCACATTTTCATTTATCAGTCCTAATGAGGAGGCATCTGCTCTGGATACAGTAACATAATTATCCCATGAGACCCTGCTGATGGGGTCTGGAAATTCCTGCAACCAAGGATTATTAGCTTGCTTACCGTCACCCATTCCAATTTTTGGATAAAGGACAAGTTCCATTCCATCGGCCGCTGTATTGGCCAGTGAACTTACCGCTGAAGAAATTGGAGCTACTGTTGTATTAGCATCGGCTTGTTGTTCCATTGTCTGATCACCAGACCTATTATTTGTAGCAGAAGTTTCTCCTTCATTGTTTGATTCCAATACAAAAACACCATCATGAAGTGCTTTATTCCAAGAAGCATCTCCCAGAATACCAGAATTCCATGTCCCTTTAATGTAGTCGTAATAACTTAAATCACTACCCATCCATTGAAGGAGTGACTGCTGAAATTGCCTGGTGTCAAAAAGTTCTTTTATGGTAGGCTGTATCAGGCTGTAATGTCCTTTTACAAGTTCAGCGTCCCCCCAGGATTCTAAAAAGTGGTTAGCTGCCGCTGTAAATTCTGTAATTTCTGTTGTCTCATTCCAATTTGTAGAAAAAGTGACCGATAAATCTACTTTTGCAACACCTTGAGCAAACTCAGAAGCGTTCGGGAGCGTGTACATAGGATTAACACCATCCATGATCAAAGCGCCCACTTTTCCGGAATTCATATCCTGAATGAGCTTATTAACAGCCTGGCTATTTCCCTGTCTGATATATCTTGGTGCACTTGGGCTATAAGCAATACTGCCCAACATTTCATTTATTGACAAAGTAACTGCCTGAGCGTTTACATCATCCAATCCTGTTACCACAACTGCTTTATTTCCAGCTTTCCTTATTTCAGCAGCAACATCGTCAACCGCTTTGCTGATATTCTCGCTCAGATCAACATTAACCGAACTATTATTTAGTTTTCCAAATAAACTCGCGAGTGCCTTTTTCTGCTCCGACGGTTTAATTGCAATTCGCTTATCTGCATTTGCTCCGGTAAGAGACATATTGGATTCAAACTGAATATGCCTGGACATTTTGCCCTTTTTGGGAATTCGTCCTTTGGAATAGCCACTGTCATAACCTCCACCTTGCCAATCGGCCAGGAAATCTGCACCAAAAGAAACAATGATTTCAGCTTTTTCAAAATCATATGTCGGTAATGCCCTTTCTCCAAATTTAGCTTCAAATGCAGTTAAAGCCGCATCTTCGCTTATAGCATCATAAGCAATGTGATTTACATTCCCGTAAACTTCCTTAAACTCACTTATCAATTTTGAGGTAGATGGACTTGCATAAGTCTGAGTGAGCAATACTATTTGTTTCTCTGAGCCTTTTAATGCTTCCAGCTTATTTTTTACCGAAGTGTCTATTGCAGTCCACTCTGCAGGTTCTCCATTTGCTAATGGACCCTGTAATCTCGTGCTGTCATATAAAGAAAGAACAGATGCTTGTATTCTGGCATTACTATTACCATTTGTTTTTGCATCCTTATTATTTTCCACTTTAATTGGTCTGCCTTCACGTGTTTTTATCAAAATACTGGCAAAATCATAGCCATCAGCTATAGTGGTCGCATAATAATTTGCGATACCCGGTATTATTTGTTCAGGCTTAATAACATAGGGTATAGACTTTCTCACCGGACCTTCACAAGCTGCCAAAGAAGCTGCAGCAGTGCTAAATCCAACATATTTTAGAAAATCGCGCCTATTTGTTGTACTGGCAGACAAATTCTCCTTATCTCCTAAAAATTCATCAACTGGTATTTCTTCCGGAAATTCGTTTTGTCTGAGCGTCTCCACAATGGAATCGTTGGGATTTAACTCCGCTTCGCTTTTCCAATACTTTTTTGATGCCATATTATATATCTGTAATTAGATGCTTATTTTTTTTTTAATAGTGACACTTGCCACATTCCAAACCGCCCATTTGAGCAGCGGTAAGATTTTCAACGCCATATTTTTTGGATAATTCTTCATGTATTTTAGCGTAGTAAGCGTTATCCTCTACTTTAACATTTGTTTCTCTGTGGCAATTAATACACCATCCCATAGTCAAAGACGAATATTGATACATGATTTCCATTTCCTCCACGGGGCCATGACAGGTTTGACATTCAATACCTGCAACGGAAACGTGTTGCGAGTGATTAAAGTAAGCTAAATCCGGAAGATTATGAATCCTAACCCATTCTACTGGCTGACTCTCACCTGTATATTTTTGATTCTCCTCATCCCAACCAACAGCTTTATACAATTTCTTAATTTCCCCTGTATAGAATTCATTAGTATACCCGTTAGCCAAATCTTCAGGACTTGGACCTTCAGGATTCCCTTTGTATTCATAAATAGATTTATGACAATTCATACATACATTTAAAGAGGGGATTCCGGAATGTTTAGATACCCTAGCCGATGAATGGCAATATTTACATTCAATTTTGTTATCTCCAGCGTGCACCTTATGCGAGTAATGGATGGGTTGAATTGGTGCGTAACCTTGGTCTACTCCCACTTGCATCATCCAACCATATGCAAAATATGCGCTCGCCAATAACAGGAAAATAGAAGATACGAGGACCAGGAATTGGTTATGTGCAAATGCCTTCCACAATGGAGTTCGTTTAACAGCTTTATCTTTTTCCATTGCAACTCCGTTAGCCTCGGCTATCCGTTGCAAAGTGTTGTTGACTAAAAACAGCATCATCACCAGTAAGGCAAAAACCAGTACAAGTGCTCCCAAAATAATTTCATTGGTAATCCCCGAAGAATCACCCCCTCCCTCGCTTGTGGCCGTTGCTGCAGCCGCTGCAACCGGTGCTGGAGGTGGAGCAGCAGTATAAGCCAAAATATTATCAATATCTGCATTTGAAAGCGTAGGAAAGGCAGTCATCGCAGCCTGATTGTATTCAGCATACACCTTATTTGCATATGCATCCCCGGAACTAATCATCCCGGCACTATTCTTAATCCAGGCATATAACCATTCCCTGTCCAATCCTTCATCTTCAGCGAGTCTGGTTTCGACATTAGCTAATGCCGGCCCCGTCATTTTTCGATTTAACGCATGACAAGCCGCACAATTCTGATTAAATAATTGTTTCCCTTTCGCAGCATCGCCAGAGTCTGAACCAGCCTGCTCAGCGGCAACTTCAGTAGCGGCTGCAGCATTTTGTTCCGGGCTTTCTTCCTGGGCAAAAAGAGAATTTGAAAAGAGTAGATAAACTACTAAAGCAAAAGCAAAAAGTTTAGAAATCTGATGGCGGTACAAAACCTTTTTCATATTTAAAATATTTCTATCTTAATTCTGGCACGATAATTACTATTAAAATAAGTCAAAAAGGTAATTTATCGCCGCTCAAATTGACGACAAAAATAAGACTTTGACTTTATTTGAGAAATGTTAAGGGTTTTATAATTTATAATTTATATTCATTCTAAATAAGCATGAAAACTTTTGTTTAACCTTCAATAAATTACTTTTGCATTTTATGTTGGATCTCTTTAAAGTTAATATCATGAAAAAAGCAATCCTATCAGTCATACTTGGTGGATTCATTACTTGCGGAATGGCACAAAGCGGGAAAATAAGCATTGAACAAGACGCTAGTATTACCCGCCTTCTGGAAGTATATAAAATCAGTAATTCAAAATCTAATTTCTTTACAATTCAGGTTGGCTTTGGTTCTTATTCCAAAGCAGAAGAACTTAAACAGCAGGTAGATATTGATTTTCCCGACTTAAAATCAAAAATAATTTTTGATTCCCCTACGTACAGAGTTCAGATTGGTCAGTTTAAATCTAAATTGGATGCGGAACGGAAATTTAAAGAGGTTCGCATAAAATATCCTGAATCGCTTTTATTAAAACCAGAAAAAACGACCAAATAGGTCGTTTTTTATTTTATTATCATCCAAGTCAATCTGAGGCTAATATTTAGTTTCGCGGTACCTCCAAAATTATTCTAAATTTCAGATCAAAGCTTTTTCTTTACCGCAACTTCCTGGAAGGCCTCCACAATATCTCCTTCTTTTATATCATTATAATTCTTTACCTGAAGCCCACAATCATAACCCTTGGCCACTTCTTTAACATCATCCTTAAACCTTTTTAAAGATGATAGTTCTCCGGTAAAAATTACCACACCATCCCTAATAAGACGAATACTTGAGTTTCTAAAGATTTTTCCAGTGGTTACCATACAGCCTGCGATTGTGCCCACTTTAGATATTTTAAAGGTCTCTCTGATTTCAGCCGTACCCGTAATCTCTTCTTTCATCACCGGAGACAGCATGCCTTCCATTGCATCCTTAAGATCATTAATGGCATCATAAATAATAGAATACATCCTAATATCGATCTCCTCTTTATCCGCAATATCCCGGGCATTGCCCATGGGCCTAACATTAAATCCAATAACGATGGCATCAGATGCCGAAGCCAATAATACATCAGATTCTGTGATTGCACCTACTCCTTTATGAATAATATTGACTTGTATTTCATCGGTTGACAATTTCTGGAAGGAATCCGTTAAAGCCTCTACAGACCCATCGACGTCACCTTTTAGAATAATATTCAACTCTTTAAATTCACCTAATGCGATTCGTCTGCCAATTTCATCGAGCGTAATATGTCGTTGTGTCCTTACCGATTGTTCGCGTTGCAACTGACTTCTTTTGGACGCTATTTGTTTTGCTTCTTTTTCATCTTCAAGCACATTGAATTTATCCCCTGCCTGAGGCGCACCGTCTAATCCCAAAATTGAAATTGGTGTAGACGGACCCGCTTTTTTAACAATCTTGCCACGTTCATCCTGCATTGCCTTAATCTTGCCACTGCATGTTCCCGCCAAAACGTAATCACCTATTTCCAAAGTACCTCCCTGCACCAAAATAGTGGAGACATATCCTCTCCCTTTGTCAAGAAATGCCTCTACAACAGTACCAGAAGCTAATCTGTCGGGATTAGCTTTTAATTCCAAAAGTTCTGCTTCTAAAAGCACTTTTTCTAAAAGTTCCTTTACACCATCTCCGGTTTTTGCTGAGATATCATGAGATTGAATTTTTCCGCCCCAATCCTCTACAAGTAAATTCATAGCGGCCAAACCTTCTTTAATCTTTTCAGGATTTGCTGTAGGTCTGTCTATTTTATTAATCGCAAAAACTATAGGAACACTTGCGGCCTGAGCGTGACTAATGGCTTCCTTGGTTTGAGGCATAATATCATCATCTGCAGCTATTACAATTATGGCAATATCCGTTACCTGTGCTCCCCGCGCACGCATAGCAGTAAATGCTTCGTGACCCGGTGTATCTAAAAAGGTAATTCTTTGCCCCCCAGATAAAGTAACACCATAAGCACCTATATGCTGTGTAATTCCGCCACTCTCCCCGGCAATTACGTTTTCCTCACGGATGTAATCCAATAGTGAGGTTTTACCATGATCTACGTGACCCATTACAGTAACAATAGGGGCCCTGGGCTTTAAATCCTCTGGTGCATCTACTTCTTCTTCAATCGATTCTTCAAGATCAGCAGTAATAAATTCAACTTCATAACCAAATTCTTCTGCAACAATAGAGAGAGTTTCAGCATCCAGTCTTTGATTCATGGTAACCATAATCCCAAGAGACATACAAGCAGAGATTATCTCAGTAGAAGCAACATCCATCATCGTAGCAACTTCTCCAACAGTCACAAATTCAGTAACCTTAAGTATTTTGCTCTCCAACTCTTGTTGTTCCAGATCCTTCTCCGTCTGTTGTCTGTGCTGGTCTCTCTTATCCCTCCTATATTTTGCTCCTTTTCCTTTTTTGGATTTACCCTGAAGTTTTTCAAGAGTCTCACGTACTTGTTTTTGTACTTCTTCTTCCGTTGGCTCAGCCTTTGGAGTAGAGGCAAAACGCTGTCCCTTTTTAACAGTAGTTCTCGCTCTGCCACCACCTGGCGCAGCATTATTACTAATAATCCTCTTCCTTCTTTTCGGCTTTGCTGCTTCGGAAGGTGCCTTTACAGGTTCTTTCTTTTTCTTAGGCTTATCAAACTTAGAGAGATCAATTTTATCTCCCATAATCTTCGGTCCGGAAAGCTTTTTATACTTTGTAGTAATAGAACTGGGCTCCTCTGGTGTTTCCTCCTCTGGAGCTTTCTTCTCAACCTTCTTTATCTCTGGTGCGGTTTCAGGTTTTATTTCCTCTTTAACTTCTTCAACTGCTACTTCTTCCTTTACCTCAGCAATTACCTCTTCCTTTGGGGCTTGTTTCTCTTCAACCTTCTTAGGTTCGGGCTTAACTTTCTTCTTGGGGGTTAGATCAATTTTACCTACTTGTTTCGGTCCGGAAAGTTCAACCCTTGCTTTCACTACCTCCCTTGAAGCAGCTCTTTTTTCTCTTTCCAGTCTTTTTTCTTCCTGCTCCTGCTCCAGCTGTAGTCTTATAGCTTCTTTTTCCTTTCGTTTCTCCTCACCAACTTCCTGGGATGCAACTTTCTTGCTCATATCCGTCTGGAATTCGTCTAAAAGAACCTGATGTATGTCTTCAGAAATCTTTGTGGTAGGTCTTGCCTCCACCTTGTGTCCTTTAGACGCAAGATATTCCACCGCTCTATCCAAAGAAATGTTAAGTTCTCTCAAGACTTTATTAAGCCTTATTGTTGCATTGTCTGCCATAAATACTGTTTACTCTCTACTTTTATGTTGCTAATATATAGCTTAATCTTCTAATTCTTCTTTTAGGATACGCACAACGTCTGAAATAGTTTCCTCTTCCAGGTCGGTACGTTTTACCAAATCGTCTATATCCTGCTCCAGAACACTTCTGGCAGTATCAAGACCTATCTTTTTAAGTTCTTCAATTACCCAGCCTTCAATTTCATCAGAGAATTCTGTAAGTTCCACATCTTCCTCCACGCCTTCACGGAATACATCTATCTCATAACCAGTAAGTTGACCAGCAAGACGTATATTATGACCCCCTCTTCCAATAGCCTTTGAAACTTCCTCGGGCCTTAGGTAAACTTGTGCGGTCTTTTTTTCATCGTTTAAGGTCACGGTAGAAACACGTGCGGGACTAAGGGCACGGGTAACCATTAACTGAGGATTATTTGTCCAGTTAATCACATCTATATTTTCATTTCCAAGCTCACGTACTATTCCATGAATACGGCTACCTTTCATCCCGACACAAGCCCCCACGGGATCTATCCTATCGTCATAAGAATCTACGGCTACTTTAGCTTTTTCACCAGGAATTCTAACCGCTTTTTTTATTGTAATTAGTCCGTCAAATACTTCTGGAATCTCCTGAAAGAACAATTGCTCAAGGAAGACTGGTGAAGTTCTTGACATGATGATCATTGGTTTGTTACCCTTGAGCTCCACGCTTTCGATAATGCCCCGAACGTTATCACCTTTTCTAAAAAAATCAGAAGGTATTTGTTTATCCTTAGGAAGAATTATTTCGTTTCCTTCGTCATCCAACAAGATAATTGCCTTATGTCTTATGTGATGCACTTCAGCCGTATATATCTCCCCTTCAAGGTCTTTAAATTGCTTATAAATGGTTGTATTGTCGTGTTCGTGAATTTTGGATATCAGGTTTTGGCGCAAGGCTAAAATTGCCCTTCTTCCAAGATCTATAAGCTTTACTTCTTCAGAAACATCTTCACCGACTTCAAAATCCGGTTCTATCTTACGAGCTTCTGAAAGGGATATTTCTTCATTTGGTTCTTCTACTTCCCCATCTTCCACAACAATTCTATTTCTCCATATTTCCAAATCTCCCTTATCAGGATTAATAATGATATCAAAGTTATCATCGGAACCAAATTTCTTTTTTAAAGCATTCCTAAAAACGTCTTCTAATATCGCCATTAGGGTCACCCGGTCAATAAATTTGTCATCCTTAAACTCCGAGAAAGATTCGATCAATGCAATATTTTCCATTTTGCGTTGTGATTAAAATATTAATTTAACTTTTGCCTCTTCAATTTCAGAAATGGCAATTTTTTTTCTTTTCTGAACGGTTATTTTGCCTTTCCCCAACGGTTTAGGTTCTCTTGCTTTCCATTCCAGGGTAATAGTCTCCTCTGTTGCTTCGGTAAGATCACCTTCGTAATTTTCGTTCGCTGTTTTTACGACTAACTTCCTGCCAATATTTTTAGGATACTGGCGGGCCAGCAAAATAGGCTCCGCAGCACCGGCTGAAGTAACTTCTAATGAAAAATCATATTCTTCCCTATCCAAATTATGTTCAATAGC
Source organism: Eudoraea sp. (assembly GCF_049669105.1). NCBI lineage: Bacteria > Pseudomonadati > Bacteroidota > Flavobacteriia > Flavobacteriales > Flavobacteriaceae > Eudoraea > Eudoraea sp. The sequence goes on along the minus strand of NZ_JBATKE010000125.1, from coordinate 2,542 downwards.
CCTGCTTACGGCCATACAGTCCTTCAGATTCACTCCTTCATCTCCATCAAGAACTATCTTAATAGTATTATCAGGAGTAATTGAAAAATCAATTAAAAACAAGGTTTTATTCTCCTTCAGTGCTTTATCCAAAAGCTCTTCAACTTGTGCCTTTAACATAACCATAAGTAACAAAAGAGGGGACAATTTGTCCCCTCATGAATACAATTATATCCTTTCAGTGGCGCAAATATACAAATTTTTTTGATTTTAAAACAGAAGCTTATTCCATTTATATTAGATACTTATAGCAATAACACCAACGTTTCACTTTTAATAGTAACTTTATTATAAATGAATTAAATCTAATCGCATTAATCAACATTTAAATGGACGTCTTTAACTCCTATAACCTTATTATTGAAGCATCGGTAATACTTATTCTTTCTTTTCTATTTAATGGTATCTCAAAAAGAACAAATATTCCGTCTGTCCTATTACTTATACTTCTTGGGTTTATTTTACAATTTGTACTTAAAACTTTTACCTCCGAAGAAGTTGACTTCTTTCCTGCATTGGAAGTACTGGGTATTATTGGCCTTATAATGATAGTACTCGAAGCTGCACTTGAACTTGAATTAAAAAAGGAAAAACTAATCCCTATTTTGAAATCTATGGCAATAGCACTCACAGGGCTGATAGGTTCTGCATGGGTAGCTGCGCTAATTCTTCATCAATTTATCCCGGATATGTCTATGCAGGCCGCTTGGTTATATGCAACACCTTTATCTATACTTTCCAGCGCTATTATTATTCCAAGCGTTAGTGAGCTTGCGGAAAAGAAAAGGGAATTCCACATCTATGAAAGTACATTTTCTGACATTATGGGAATCATGATGTTTTACTTCCTTGTGAGTGGGCTAAATCCTGCAGAGGATTCCGGTGCCGGAGGTTTTGCTCTTAATATTCTGCTAACTATAGTAATTTCACTTATTGCGAGTTATGCAATTATTCTTATTTTTCAGCAGATAAAAAGTCAGGCCAAACTTTTCCTGCTAATTGCCGTCTTGCTTCTTTTATATGCAATAGGCAAACAACTTCATCTCTCCTCTTTACTTATCATTTTGATATTCGGTTTAGTAATTGCGAATATGAAGTTATTTTTTGGTGGAAAATTATCACACTTTCTAGAGTATGATAAAGCGCATCGCATTTATCATGAACTTCATATTGTGACCCTCGAAACGGCATTTGTAGTACGTACTTTCTTCTTCGTTATTTTTGGGTTGACCATAGCCATTGCATCTTTATTTAACTTTCAGGTAGCCCTGGTAAGTGTCCTTATTATTCTTTCCATCTATGCTATTAGATTTGTAATCTTAAGAACTTTTATAGGCAGCGATATACTGCCACAACTATTTATTGCTCCAAGGGGCCTCATTACAATACTACTGTTTTATGCAATTCCTTCAGAGGTACAGGTAGCTACATTTGAACCGGGGATTCTACTTTTTGTGATTATAGGAACAAGTCTTATCATGACATGGGCTATGATTAAGGATAAGAAAAAAATGAGCACCATATTGGACCTGGTAGACGATGAAATAGATGAATTACAGGAAGCAGACGAACTACTAAAACAAAATGATCTGAAAATTCAAGATGAGCCTCAAATTCCTGAGGACTTAAACTAAGAAACTAAAATTAAGAATCCCAACACTTCTTTAGTGTTGGGATGGGTATACAATTTTCGTTGGCCTACTAGGACTCGAACCTAGAACGACTGGACCAAAACCAGCTGTGTTGCCAATTACACCATAGGCCATTAGAGCATAAGAGCCTGCAAATTTAAGACAAACTTTTATTTGCACAAATATTTTGTAGACATTCCGCTAAAAAAGAAATATTCTCCCTTGTTAACGGTTTCATAAAAATATGAGTACATATCTATTTTAATTAGTAAATTCGCCATGATTGGTAAACTTCTGAATACATGTTTTCAAAGAATTTTGAGAAATGGGACACCCTCCTCGGATGGGTTGTTTTTTTTATAGCTCTTATAATATATTCTATTACTGTTGAGCCTACGGGCAGTTTCTGGGATGCCGGAGAATACATTACAACCTCTGCTAAACTACAAGTAGCCCACCCGCCAGGAGCGCCTCTATGGCAAATGATAGGCGCTTTTTTTGCCATGTTCGCTTTTGAGCAAGATAAGATTGCTCTTATGGTTAACTATGTTTCAAGCGTTTCGAGTGCCTTTACCATCTTGTTTATGTTTTGGACCATTACCAATCTTACCAGAAAATTAATTGGTGTAAAGGACAAAATGACCGAAAGTTCAGCGATAGCTATCCTGGGAAGCGGCATTGTAGGAGCCCTTGCTTTTACTTTTTCTGATAGTTTTTGGTTTAATGCAGTTGAAACTGAGGTGTATGCTATGGCCAGTTTTATTATGGCTTTACTTTTATGGTTAGGCCTAAAATGGACAGATGATCTAGACGACCCTCGGGGAAATAGATGGCTTATTCTAATTTCATTCGTAGTTGGTCTTACTTTTGGG
>NZ_JBATKE010000124.1:0-24513 GCF_049669105.1 Eudoraea sp. | reverse complement strand
GCAAAGGTAATAAATTTTAATAGACAGGTGTGCATTTTATCCTTCTTAAAGCCCCTATTTTAAAGTAAAATAGAAATAGTGGGGAAGTATTATGTGCCACCTTCCAAATTTGTTGCACTTGTTCCATATTTATCAAACAGATATACTAAACTGGCCATTGTGGCTGCACCAAGTTCCAGTTCACGTCTATTAACATGTTCAAAGGTATCAATCTCCGTATGATGATAGTCAAAATACCGCTGTGAATCAGGACTTAATCCTGCAAGTACAATTTGGTCATTTTTTAAAGGACCAATATCAGCACCACTTTCTCCTTTCTCAAACAAATGAATTAGATATGGCTCAAAAAGAGGTTTCCACCGTAAAATTTTGGCAAAATCGGTTTCCTGGCAGTCAAAAGAAAAACCTCTAGGTGTAAAACCGCCAGAATCACTTTCTAAGGCAAATACATGTTTCTCTTTTTTATTTAATGCAATCTCTGCATAGGTATTTCCACCTCTTAAACCGTTTTCTTCATTCATAAAAAGTACCACACGGATTGTTCGCTTAGGGATATATCCTGTTATTCTTAGTAAGCGTAGAACTTCCATACTTTGAACACAGCCGGCGCCATCATCATGGGAACCATCTCCAAGATCCCAGGAATCAAGATGGCCGCCAACTACTATTATTTCTTCGGGATATGTACTACCCTTTATCTCTCCAATAACATTGTAAGACTGAACATCCTGAAGTTGCCTGCAATTTTGTTTAAAATAAAATTTTATCTCCGGATTAAGTTTCAATGTAGTGCTTAACAATTCAGCACCATTTGTACTTATGGCAGCTGCAGGAATTCTATTATTTAAAGGGATTTCTCCATAGTTCATTGCTCCTGTATGCGGATAATCATCCAGGCGAAGGCTCATGGAACGAACAATAACTCCTACAGCTCCATATTTTGAAGCTTCTTTAGCTCCTGAAGACCTTTGATCCACAGCAGCTGAGTAGGATTCATGTGTTTTAATATTCGTTGGGTCCATTGGCCTGTTGAAAAAGACAATTTTACCTTCAATTTTACTACGCCCGAGCTTTTCCAATTCTTCAATGCCTCTTACTTCAATAACATTCGCCTTTATACCTCCGGCAGGGGTGGCAACAGAACCGCCCAACGCACAAATAGGCACATTATTCGTAATTCCCGGTTTACTTTCAATAAAGGCAAATTCTGGTACACCTCTTACCCATTTAGGAACCATTACAGGTTGTAACCATACGCGATCCAGTCCAAGGGAATCCAATTTTTGTTTGGTATACTCAACAGCTTGTTCAGCCTGCACCGAACCTGTAAGTCGACCCCCAATCTGATTGGATAAATAATTCAGCCAATCATAGGCCTTACCTTGAGTAAGTGATGTATTATAAAGAGCTTTTAACTGTTCTTTGTCATCCGTTTGCGACCAAATAGGTCCAACCATTAATAGAAGTAGTAGGCCTAAATTTTTCATTGTTCTTTTTCTAATTGGGATTTATAGGTTTCAATATTAGCCTTTATTTTATCATCAAGCTCTGGTTCCTTAATATCTTTGTGTTTTTTTAACGATTCCAGCAAAATAGTGGCTACAATTAATCTCGAGGCACTCTTATTATCTGCGGGAATCACAAACCACGGTGCATTGGTTTTAGACGTTCTGTTAATGGCTTCCTCATAGCACTGCTGATATTTATCCCAAAGATTGCGCTCTTTAAGATCGCCGGGTGAGAATTTCCAATTTTTTTCTTGCAGACGTAATCTCCTTAACAATCGCTGTCTTTGTTCCTCTTTAGAAATGTTTAAAAAGAATTTAAAAACAAGGGTTCCATTTTCTGTGATATGGCGTTCAAAATCATTAATCTGCTTATACCGTTGGTCCCAGAATGATTTATCAATATCTGTCACCGTATTTATATTTGGAATATTCTCGCTTAAAATATACTCTGGATGGACCTTAGTTACCAATACATTTTCATAATGGGTTCTGTTAAATACTCCAAATTTTCCTTTTGGCGGGAGCGCAATATAGTGTCTCCAAATATAATCATGATCCAGCTCAAGTTCTGTTGGTACTTTAAAGCTATGTACAACCACTCCTCTAACATTGCAATCTTTAAACACTTCACGAATCAGGCTGTCCTTACCAGAAGTATCCATCCCCTGAAAACAAATCAGGACCGCGTATTTGCCATGCGCGTAAAGTGTATTTTGAAAATCGCCTAAATCTTCACGTAATTTTTCCAGGTTTTTTTTGAGTTCCTTGTCTGTGCTATCAAGATTTTCCCAAGTATTGAGATCTTCTAATTTTATATCAGAAACTACTTTATAGGAGGCTATATCGATTTTCTTCATGGGTTGAATATATAATATTTTGTTGTCCTAATAAAGGCTCAAATTTAAAAATAACCTTTTATCCTTAATAATGTGCCATTCGACCTTTAATCAGGAAAGACCGGTCAATTAAACGAATAAATAAGGTGCCGGGGATGACTCTCTTTATCTTTACAATGCCTAAATCTTACATAACCAATACTTTAAACTATGAAGGTACTGTGTGCCATTCTGATGTTCCTTGTACTTTTCAGCATGTCTTCTTTTGATATGACCAAGGCATGTGAATATGCTGGTTCGAATATTGGGTACATCAAATCCCAGACAGAACGAGCTCTTGCTGCTGAAGACCTTAATTCTTCGCGTTTCTTTGCTTACAAAGCCCTTAATGCCATTGAAAAATCGAAAGAGCAAATTGAAGCTTGCGGTTGCGATTATGCTAAAGAGAGTATTTATGAAGGCTTGGATAACCTAAAGATGGCTACAAGAGTCTCTTCCTTAAACAGCGCTAAAATACTTTTAACACGAGCTTTGGATAACTCTTTAGGAAGCCTTGAGGCCATTAAGGAACACGATGAACACCGGGAAAGTCTTTATGACAATGATATGCTGGTCATGAACACAAAAACTGCAGAAAAAGAAAAATTAAGTATGATTATGCCTGTGGGCAAGGAATTGGAAAGAAAAATTGATCTTTCGCTCGTAAATTACCAAAATTCTCTTAACGAAGTCGTCAACAGCGTAGAATGCAAAGAGGCCTATGAGTTTGCCAGTAAAATTTACACCCATTGTGAACAGGAACTTCTAAAACCGAAACTTACCGAAGCCAAAAAGTATTACAATTTAAGAACAAAACAAATTACAGCACTTGCACTTGATAAATTAAAGGATTGCAATAAATAATGCTAAAGGATTTCCTGAGAGTACTTTATTTACTTCTTTCTAAATCTGCTATTTACTCGCAAACAGGTTAACGTCTTCTTCAGTAATTTCTGTACCACCAAGTATGATTAAGCGTTCCACCACGTTTCTTAATTCGCGAATATTACCAGTCCAATCATAACTTTTCAAAAGCTCAAGAGCTTTTTTGGTAAACTTTTTGGTCACTACGCCTTGCTCAGAGGCAATTTTGGAGGCAAAATGATCTATTAGGAGTGGAATATCTTCCCTCCTATCATTCAATGATGGTACATTGATGAGTATAACAGCCAGACGATGATAAAGATCTTCCCTAAATTTTCCTTCGGCAATTTCATGCTGAAGATCCTTATTTGTTGCGGCAATTACGCGAACATCGACCTTAATATCTTTGTCGGTGCCAACCCTAGAGATTTTACTCTCTTGTAAAGCCCTAAGTACTTTAGCCTGAGCTGAAAGGCTCATATCTCCTATCTCATCCAAAAAGATGGTCCCTTTGTTCGCGGCCTCAAATTTACCGGCTCTATCCCTGACCGCCGAAGTAAAGGCCCCTTTTACGTGACCAAATAATTCACTTTCAATCAATTCTGAAGGGATTGCCGCACAATTTACTTCTATAAATGGTGCTCCACTACGATCACTTTTTTCATGTAACCAATGGGCTACAAGTTCCTTACCGGTACCATTTGATCCGGTGATTAAAACTCTTGCATCTGTTGGTGCTACCTTATCTATCATATCCTTGATCGTGGTAATCTCCTTACTTTGCCCAATCATTTCATAACCTTTACTAACTCTTTTCTTTAAGCTCTTGTTTTCCTGAACAAGTTCCTTCTTATCCAGCGCATTCCGCACTGTTGTGAGAAGTCTGTTTAAATCAGGTGGTTTGGAGATGTAGTCAAAGGCCCCTAATCTCATTGTATTTACAGCAGTATCTAAATCACCATGTCCTGAAATCATAATAAATGGTATCTCGGGTCTTATTTTTTTTGCTGCCTGTAAGACTTCAACACCATCCATTTTAGGCATTTTTATATCACAAAGGGCAAGGTCATAGTCTGTTTTTTTAATCATCTCCAGACCAATTGAACCATCTTCTGCCTCATCCACTTCATACATTTCGCTTTCTTCAGATAAAATCTTAACTAAAACCCTTCGGATAGCTGCTTCATCTTCTATTACCAGTATTTTTGACATGTTTTTATTATTAAAAAATTGAAATTTTAAATCCTGCTTTCCAGTAAAAACCTCCAGCGTTTTTTTCATTTAAAGTATAAACTTTTTTCCTATTATCATTTCTCAATAGCCCTTGCTGGTTTAGCGTAACCCCGGCAATCCCATAAAAAGACATTCGTTTATTAATATTATACTGGTAGCCTATGGCACTAACTATGGCCGAAAGCGAAACAGAGGATCCGAATTCCCCGTCAGGTAAAAGAATGTCATTTTGGACATTTACAAAGTAACCGTCCAAAAATAATGCCATTTGTAGGGTGTGTTTATCTTTAAAGTGATATCTGAAATCTGTTCTGGGAATTCCAAGCGAGTACGACCAGGACCTGTGAAACCGTTTGTGATAATTTATAAGTGGCAGGGGAAAAGGAAGACCGGTGGTACTATTATAAGTAAGTCCCAAAATTAATCTATAGGGTTTATCAATATCCTTCTCTTCCTTCCATATAGTTGCAGTAAGATTTAATAAAAAGTCATCTCCCTGAAGGCCATTTACCAAATTAGATGCTATTCTGGGAGTTACAATACCCACAAATCGCCAGTCTTCATTCAGCTTAAAAATATAACCGACATTGAGATCAATAACATAAAGGGTATTCAACTCACTGGCATCGAATGGATATTCCTTAGTGATTTCAAAATCAATTAGATTAAACTCGCCACCAAGCACCAGATACTTATCGAAACCAACTTTAACAGGAACATTTAGTAAAAATCGGTAACGGGATGCGGTATTACCCGTTTCTTCTCTCGGGAGCGAAGTATATTCCACCCTCAAAATATCTGTACTTTGCGCAAAACAAATTCCACTTACTAAAAGTAAACACCAGAATAAACCAATACGTTTTACCATTTTATTATTCCAGACTTACTATATAAATTTATCATTTAATTTAAAGTGTTTAATGTTTAAGTAAATGAACATATTGAGCGGGCAAGGGATCTTGCATGTTTAGTATTTCAGCCATTTGTATAGCTCTTTATAGGTAGGTTTTTTACCATACATTAAAATTCCCACCCGGTAGATTTTAGCTGCAAGCCATACGATACCAATAAAAGTTACAATTAAAAATACAATGGATAAAATTACTTGCCACAATGGAACTCCACCTTCTCCAATCCCCCCGGGTAAGCGCATGAGCATAACAATTGGTGATGTTAATGGAAATAGAGAAAACCCAACAGCAATAGGACCATTGGGGTTACTAAATACAGAAAAGAATCCAACATATATGGCTAACATTAAAGGCAGTATAATTGGAAAAATAAATTGTTGAGTATCAGTCTCGTTATCCACTGCAGCCCCTATAGCCGCATAAATAGAGCTATAAATTAAATAACCGAGAATAAAATACACCAAAAACAGAGAAATAAGCATAAACCAAGGTATCTGCAGAAATTCAAGTGCATACAATTGCATCGCATTTGTTGTCGTTGGCATGGGAGACATACTGCTCATAGGATTAGTGGTTATGGCTGACGGATCACTAAGCCCAGTCAGATCTATTCCAAAAACCAAAAATACCCCAAACAGTAATAAGGATGCAGATATTATCCAGATTGCAAATTGCGTTATTCCCGCCAGGGAAGTCCCGATAATTTTACCTAACATTAATTGAAATGGTTTTACTGATGAGATTATTACTTCAATAATACGACTCGTTTTCTCTTCAATAACACTGCGCATCACAAAACCACCATAAATTATAATGAACATCATTATCAAATAACCAAAACCGCCGCCTATAAAGGCTTTCATTTCATTTATTCCCTTTATATTCTGCTCCCCGGTAAAGGTGGCTATATTAATTTCGAATCTGTCATTTATTGTAGTAAATTCCTCTGTAGAAACCCCAATATCAATAAGTTTTCTTTGTCTTAAGCGTTCCTCAAATATATCTTCTAAAGGATCCAGAACGATATTACTTGGCGCATCTTTTGAATAAAAGTAGGAATTTTGGGCTACCTCTTCGAGGTCGCTCCGTTTAGGAATATGCAGTAGACCGGAAAAACCAAGACTTAATGTAGAATCCTTAGCGGCTTGCAATGATATATCTTTAAAAAAAATATAGGAAGTTCTTTCAGTAGTATTGAAGTCAGTAGAGAAATAATTACTTTCATTAAATACCGCAATTATTCTTTTCTGACTATCGTTTATCTTGGTGAGATAAGCAATAAGTACGATCATTCCCACCATCAGAATAGGACTCAGAAAAGTCATGATCACAAATGATTTGTTTCGAACTTTGGCAAGATATTCGCGCCTAATGATAAGAAATAATTTATTCATGGTCAGTTTTGCGTTGTACTGTTTGAATAAAAATATCATTAGCCGTAGGGATCGTCTCTACAAAATTATTTATGCTTGACTTTGAAGACAGCAATGCCAAAAAAGATCTGGTATCATCTGTAGGCAATTGAACCGTAAAATCTAATTGTTTGCTGTTTACATCATAGTGTGAAGAGGAAATATCAAATTTATCCGAAATCAGTTTTAAAAAATTTTCTCCATTTTCCAATTCCAGCCCAACCCTAAACATATTGTTTTTGTACTGTTTTTTGATATCAACAAGCCTCCCGTCCAAAATCTTTTCCGCATTGTGCAACAGGGCAATATATTCACATAATTCTTCAACAGATTCCATTCTGTGAGTTGAAAAAATAATAGATGTCCCTTTTTCCTTTAGCTTAATAATCTCATCCTTTATAATATTGGCATTTATTGGATCGAAGCCGCTAAAAGGTTCATCAAAAATAAGGAGTTTAGGCTCATGCAAAACTGTTACAATAAACTGAATTTTTTGCGCCATACCTTTTGAAAGTTCCTGAATTTTTCTATTCCACCAATCACCTATCTCGAACTTATCAAACCAATACTTGAGCTTCTGTTTTGCATCGGATTTGCTCAATCCCTTAAGCTGTGCAAGATATAGCGCCTGCTCGCCAACTTTCATGCTTTTATAAAGACCCCTCTCTTCCGGAAGATAACCAATACTTGCAATATGATGGGGCTGCAGTAATTCTCCATCAAAAATAACTTCACCGGAATCTGGAAAGGTAATTTGATTTATTATCCTTATTAAGGTAGTCTTACCAGCGCCATTTGGACCTAAGAGTCCATAAATACTATTCTTTGGTATTACCAGAGAAACATTATTTAGCGCAATTTGGTTGCCAAATTTTTTAGTAACATTATTAGCAACAAGGATATCATTCATTCAGGCAATTTTTTTTACATTTTGATTGTATCTGTAAATTGTTCAAAATGAGTATTGAATTAAGAAAGATAAAATAGAACAAATTACAATTACAGTTTATACGATATTTCTAAGCTTTGAATTTATCATATACTATTATTGGCTCTTAATAGGATTCAAAGATATAGAAATGCATTAAAATGGTTTTGAAATTCATAGTATTTTGTTTTTAGCGCCATTGAAGAGCGGATAAAAGCTTATAGCAATCATTCCTATTATGCCATCCAATAGTGCACATGAGTAATGATAATAGATCTAAAATTTCTGATAAGATCAAAGATCATTAATATTTCATCCGGAGAATTAATCGACTCAAAATCAATTTTATATTAAAAATAAGAGCAGTGTTTTATGTCGTCTAACCCCATAAATAACAAAACCCACCCTTAAAAGGATTAAGGATGGGAAAAAAATTGCTATGAAAAAGAAAATTAATATTGGTTTCCCAATATTGATTCAAATATACGTTTTTTATTTAAAAAGAAAACTTTAATTCGTTAAGAGAACATATCTTTTACTTTTTCAAAAAAGGATTTATCCGATTTTTCAGGTTTAGGTTCAAAGTTCTCATTATTCTGCATCTTCTCAAAAAATTCGCGTTGTTCCTTATTTAGTTCCTTTGGGGTCCAGACATTCACGTGTACTAAAAGATCCCCTGTTCCATAACCATTAATACTGGTAATACCTTTTCCCCTTAATCTTAAAATCTTGCCCGATTGAATCCCGGATTCTAATTTAATACGAACCTGACCGGTTACGGTATCTATCTCCTTTGTTGTACCCAAAACGGCATCCGAAATACTTATATATAAATCATAATGCAAATTATCACCTTCCCTTTTTAAGGTTCCATGTTCCAAGGTCTCTATTGCAACCAGCAAATCTCCCGATATTCCATCACCAGGAGCTTCGTTACCCTTTCCGGATACCTTTAACTGCATGCCCTGCTCCACACCTGGAGGTATTTTTATAGAAACTGTCTCTTCAACTATTTTCAAGCCCTGAGCGTCAGCATCATTTGGTCTATTATCTATTATTTGACCACTTCCGCCACAACTGCTGCAGGTAGCTGCCGTTTGCATCCTACCCAGAATTGTATTGGTTATTTTTGTTACCTGCCCTGCACCATTACATGTAGCACACGTTTTATAGGTCACACCGGCCGCCTGCTTTTTGCGCTTTACTTTAACCTTTTTCTCTACACCATGAGCAATCTCTTCAAGGGTTAAGCTGACGTGAATTCTCAAATTACTGCCTTTCATCCTTCGCTGACCGCCACTAAAACCTCCAAATCCTCCAAATCCACCCCCAAATGCACTGCCGAAAATATCGCCAAATTGGCTAAAGATATCCTCCATATTCATACCTCCACCGCCAAAACCGCCTCCTTCAAATGCAGCATGCCCATATTGATCATATCTGGCTTTCTTATCAGGATCACTCAAAACTTCATAAGCCTCAGCTGCCTTTTTAAACATTTCTTCTGCCTTGTCATCTCCGGGGTTTTTATCCGGGTGAAATTCTATGGCTTTCTTGCGATATGCTTTTTTGATCTCGGCTGCTGTGGCATTTTTGGAAATACTCAATATTTCGTAGAAATCCTGCTTCATAAGTCTTTTGTAAATTTAATTTCCAACAACTACTTTTGGATGTCGGATTATTTTATCTCCAAGTTTAAATCCCTTCTCAACAACATCTATGATTTTACCTTTTAGCTTTTTGCTAGGGGCAGGTATCTGAGTAATTGCGTCGTGCACTTCAGCGTCAAAAGCATCGCCTTCTTTGGTTGTTATCTCCTGTAAGCCCTTGGATTTAAGCGTTTCTTTAAATTTGTTACTAATAAGATCAACCCCTTTAAACAATTCTTTATCCGTAGACTTAGATATCTCCTTTAAAGCCCGGTCAAAATCATCCATGATAGGCAAGAGGGCTACTATAACCTCCTGACCCGCGGTTTTAAAAAGGTCCATACGTTCTTTCGAAGTACGTTTTTTGTAATTTTCAAACTCCGCAAAAAGCCTTAAAAACTTATCTTTTTCATTATTCAGATCTTCCTGTAATTGCTCTTCAATGGATTTTATCTCCTCCTGGTGCTCATTATCATCTGATTCCAAATCCAGCTCTGCCTGCTCCTCGGGAGTCATTTCATTTATCTCTTCTGACTTATCTTCTGTATTCATTGGATATAGCTTTATATAAAACTCATTTTAGGATGGCAAAAGTACTGCCAATTCTTCAAAAATGTCAAAATGTCACAAAAAAAAACACCCTGATTGAAGGATGTTTAAAAGGCAGCTACCTTTATCTTTGTTAAATCTATATATATTCTTTGGCTAATACATCATCCGTATTATCCTCATTAACTTCCTCTAAGTATATATTTTCCAGCGCTCTGCAAATATTATTAAATTTAAAAATAAAGCCTTTTTTTTCTATTTTTTTACTGCTTACACGCTGACTAACGAATAACAGATAGGACATCTCACCTAGAATAAGTCTCATTACAAATTGAGGAATATTAGGTAAAAACAAGGGTCTCTCAAGGACCTTGGCCAGTTCTTTAACCATTTTTGCATTGGTAACTGGGTTTGGTGCAACTCCGTTATAAACACCAGACAATCTGTTTTCGACTGTATATAAGAACATTCGGGCAAGATCGTTTACATGGATCCAAGATTGCCATTGTTCACCTGAACCAAATGAGGCTCCTAAATATCTTCTTACCGCATTGGCCATATTTGGCAAAGCCCCACCTTCCGATGACAGAACAAGGCCTATCCGTATTTTGGTGACAGTACATTTAAGTGCCTGAAATTTATCAATTTCTTTTTCCCAAATCTCAGTTACTTCCCCTAAAAAACTAGCATCCAGGTTTGTTGATTCTTCTGTATAAAAATTAGATAAGGAATTTGGGTAGATACCTATGGCAGATGCCGAAATAAATGATATACTTTCTTCCAGATTAAGACTTTTAAGAGCAAAATAAAGTGTCTTTAAGCTATCTACTCTGCTCGACAGAATTTCCTTTTTATAAGATTTAGACCATCTTTTGGCAATACTAGCACCGGCCAAATTGATGATTGCCGTGACTCCTTCAAAACAATTTACATCAATCTCGTTGGTCTTTGGTTCCCAATAAAATCCCTTATAATTTAGTTCGTTTTTTATTTTGGACTTATCAGTAGTAAGATAATTTACTGAATACCCTTTTTCACGACATAAATCGGTTATCGCACCGCCTATTAATCCAGTGGCCCCAGTGATTAAAACTTTCATCGCATAATTTTGGCTAAAGATATTGGTTTTTACACCTGTGACAATCAGGTTTAATTTGGATTTAACAGTATCGTTTATGAATTATTGTTGAAATTGGTTTATCCAGAGACTTTTAAGGCTCTTAGCATTTCCCTTTTACCGGGTGGTCCGGGTAACCTTTCAACGACAAAGCCAACGGCTTGCATGGCTCTTCTTACACTTCCTTTGGCCGAATAGGTTACTAAAATTCCATTTTCAGTAAGCGCATTGTACATCTTATCAAAAATTATTTCTGTCCAAAGTTCCGGTTGTACCCTTGCTCCAAAGGCATCGAAATAAATAAGGTCGTAAAGATTACGGTCAGAAATTTCCTGGAAGTCCTTTTTTTGTTTGTTAAACGAAAAATATGGAGTTAGCCCTATTTTGCCCCCCCAGGCACTTTTATGCATTTCAAAAAAGGCCTCTCTAAAAGCATCAGCTTTTAAAGTTTCAATATAATCTAATTGTGATATTTCCTCATTAGTTATGGGATATGCCTCAATGCCCGTATAATCAACTTGTCTGTTACTCTTTTCAGCCTCAATCAATGTAATGAGTGCATTAAGACCTGTGCCAAAACCAATCTCCAAAATACTTATGGCCTCATTGGTCAAATATGAAAAGCCTTTATCAATAAAAACGTGATATGCCTCATTTACAGCCCCATGTATGGAATGATATTGCTCGTTCCAATCCTCTATTTGGATGGTTTTAGAACCATCTCCGGTGGTAATTATCTTTCTTATCAACTTATTGCCCTATTAGCACTCCATCTGCCTCAAACTCAAAGGTTTTTTTAGGTTCTTTAATCTGCCTGATATCTTCTGGTGATTCCCCGGCATCTTCGGCATAATGCCTTTGGTCTTCAACACTCATGTTATCAACAAAAGCAATACCATTTACAACAACTTCCCTGCCCTCTATATCCATAGGAACAAAAAAGCCATAATCTTTAAATTTCACCATTACCTCCTCTCCATTTTTCAAATTCAGTTTCATCCAGCATCCTTTAGATTTACAGACATCAGTAACTGTGGCTGAAAACTTTGTTTCCAGAGTATCTGCTTCCTTAAGCAACTGGAATTTATCTAGCATATCTTCGCTGCCAATAGCACCTTTATAGTCAATGAATTTACCAAATGAAGCAAAATTCCTTTCACTCTGACCATTTTCGCTTACTTCAGATGGCTTGTCCTTATTCTTACAACCCACTAAGAGTACTAAAAACACAAGTAATATGTTAAAACTTTTCATTATTAATAATATTTATGATCCATCTACAAAACTGGTGATTTTTCCTTGAAAAAAGAAGACATGAAAGGTGATAATTGTTTAATTTTAATCTTAGAAAACGAGATTTCAATGGATACAGTAGCAAAAAACCTGATAGTTCAGAAGGCTGAAACATCTAAGATTAGTAAGGTTAATTTTGATCATCTTCCTTTTGGCGCATATTTCACAGATCATATGTTCGTCTGTGATTATAGGAATGGTGCATGGGAAACGCCCAAAATAATTCCTTATCAGCCCTTGCAAATGGAACCTTCCTCCAGGGTATTTCACTACGGTCAGGCAGTTTTTGAAGGGATGAAAGCTTACAAGGATGATGAAGGTAGTGTGTGGTTATTCAGACCGGATGAAAACTACAGGCGCATAAATAAATCAAGTGTCCGGCTTGCAATGCCTGAATTTCCTGAAGAGTATTTTTTTGATGGCCTTAAAAAGCTTTTACAAATAGATGAAAAGTGGATTAAACCAGGGATAGGTAATTCTTTGTATATCCGTCCTTTTGTTATAGCTACGCAAGCTGGTATTATTGCTTCTCCCTCTGAGGAATATAAATTTATTATTATTTGCTCTCCCGCACAATCCTACTACGGAGGTGAAGTAAGAGTTAAGATTGCCGAAAAATTTAGCAGGGCCGCAGATGGTGGATTTGGTTTTACAAAAGCAGCAGGCAACTATGCAGGTCAATTTTATCCAACCAACCTGGCAAAGGAAGAAGGGTTTCAACAAGTGGTTTGGACAGATGCCAGCACGCATGAGTACATTGAAGAGGCCGGCACAATGAATATTTTTATTCGACTGGATAACAAACTCATTACCTGTCCTACCGGCGATAGAATTTTAGATGGTATAACCAGAAAAAGTATCATTGAATTAGCAAAAGACAGGGGAATTGAAGTAGAAGTAAGACCTATAAAAGTATCTGAGCTGGTTGATGGCATAAAGAATAATACACTAAAAGAAATGTTTGGCAGTGGAACAGCGGCGGTGATTAATCCAATTCTGGGCTTTGGTTATAAAGAGGAACGCTATGAATTACCAAAAATTGAAAATTCGTACGCTTCAATACTCAAGCAACAACTATTGAATATTCAATATAATAAGATTGAGGATAAATTCGGTTGGAGGTATAAAGTATAGTAATCCAATGAAAAGAAATGGGCACTAAAAATTAGTGTCCATTTTATTTATCAAGAATAGCCTGAATATTTGGTTTAAAATATTTTGGCCCTTTTAGCACTTTACCATCTTCCCTGTAAATAGGCTTACCATCTTTTCCCAATTTACTCATATTGCTACGCTGTATCTCTTCAAACACTTCCTCAATTTTATATTGCATACCGTGTTCAAGGATAGTTCCACAAAGAATATAAAGCATATCCCCTAAAGCATCGGCTACCTCCGCCAAATCATTATTTTGGGCTGCCTCAAAATATTCTTTATTTTCTTCATCCATTAGGTTGAATCGCAATTTGTTCTTTGCTGCGCCCAGATCCGCTTTCATCGAGTGGGACACTCCAAGGCCAAAAGATTTGTGAAAAAGCTCAACAGAAGCAATTTTCTTTTTCATGGATTTTTTGTTTTAGTTTTGCGTAAAAATAATAAATATGTTTAGCACAGGACAAGTGGCATTTGCGGTATTTTTCATTTTGTTATTCACATTGATCCTAATATTTTCTTATCGAAAAGACAAAAAACTACATGCAAAAAATTACCGTGGTGTAAAGTGGGTGGGAATTGTCTTTATAATATTCGTAATATTCTTATTTGCAATTAAGTACATCCTCAAAAATTAACGTAATTACTGAGAACACCACAAAAATTAAGTGAATCACAACAATTTTAGCTTTTCATTCGTATAATACAAGAAAAGAAGTAATTTTGCGTTAACCAATTATATCATTATTTTCAAATGACCACTTTTTTAACTATATTTTTTGTTCTAATACTTATTAATGCTGCACTTTTATTCTTTAGCGTAACAAACGCAAGACAGAGAGTAAGTAAGTTGCGAAAAAGTATTTCAGATCAATCCCTGACCAAAATTTATCCTCTGGATTTAAATCCAACCAAGTACAAAAAAGCCATTTAGTTTTTTACCTTTAGGGTATGAAACAATTTTTACTTGTTTTTATCGGAGGTGGGTTTGGTAGCTTTCTTCGTTTTATTATTGCCAAAACTTTCAACGATTATTTTCAAAATTTTTACCTTGGCACATTCCTGGTTAATATTATTGGTTGCCTGATAATTGGTTTTCTTCTGGGCACATCATTGAAAGGAAATCTACTTTCAAAAGATCAAATCCTCATCCTGTCTACAGGATTCTGTGGAGGATTTACTACTTTTTCTGCATTTACTTTAGAAAATCATGGATTGCTGCAATCCGGTCAATTGCTGCACTTTTCCTTTTATACTTTAAGTAGTATTACAGTGGGCGTTCTCGCGATTGTATTTGGACTTTGGCTTTCCAGGTTAGTATAATCGTTTCAGAAATTCAAACACTTTTTTATCCTTAGAATAGCATTCTTATTACCTCACCGTTTTATTAAAAATGGTCAGGCTTTTTTACTTTCCTACAAGTTTAGTTAATACTCCCTCACAAAATCATCAAATAAACATTTTTTAAAGTTTTTAATAGTATACCCTTAAAATTAGTGGGGTCAAATTATATTTATTATAAAAATTACAACACTACCCCTATTTTTTTTAGGGTGTTAATTTATTTAACATATATTTGCCGCGATCAACATTAAAATTTACAAATGAAAAAAGTTGAAGCAATTATTAGGAAATCCAAATTTGATGATGTAAAAAATGCACTTCATGAGATTGAGGTAAATTTCTTTAGTTACTGGGATGTAACTGGAGTAGGAAATGAAAAACAGGGACATGTCTATCGGGGTATTTCATACAGTACCACAGACATCCAAAGAAGGTATCTGGAAATAGTCGTGTCTGACGAATTTCTTGAAAGAACTGTAAACACAGTGCTGGAAGCTGCCTACACAGGTAATGTGGGTGATGGTAAGATCTTTGTTTCCGATGTCCTGCAAGCTTATAGAATAAGAACCAAGGAAAACGGCCATGCCGGGATTAACTAAAAAGTAACTAACTAATACTTAAAAGAAATGGAAGCAGGATTATTTACAGCTAATAATGTTTGGATGATGGTATGTACCGCCCTTGTATTTTTTATGCATACAGGGTTCGCCTTTTTAGAAATTGGCCTCACCAGACAAAAGAACACAATTAATATACTTTTTAAAAACATCTTTATTATCACAGCAGGATTGCTATTGTACTATATAGGTGGCTTTAATTTAATGTACCCCGGATTTGAAGAAGGTTCGATGGGTATTTTCGAATTTGCAGGTTTTGGTATTGACGCCCCTGATAATGGCATGACGGCTGAATACGCCGATGGAGGTTATACCTGGTGGACAGATTTTCTGTTCCAGGGAATGTTTGCAGCCACAGCCGCAACAATTGTCTCTGGAGCGGTTGCCGAGCGTATTAAAATAGGTCCTTTTATGATTTTCACAATCATATACGTTGGCCTTATTTATCCTATAGCCGGTTCATGGCAATGGGGTGGCGGATTCCTGTCCACATTAGGTGGAGAAGAAGGAGGTTTTTATGATTTTGCAGGTTCAACTCTGGTACATTCCGTTGGTGGATGGGGCGCTTTAATAGCCATTTACCTTTTGGGAGCCAGAATAGGGAAATTTGGTAAGGATGGGAAACCAAATGCTATCCCGGGCCATAGTATTCCAATGGCGACAGCGGGTGTTTTAATCCTATGGTTGGGTTGGTTTGGTTTTAACGGTGGCTCTGTTTTATCTGCAGACCCGGCTACTACATCGCTTGTACTTGTAACTACCTGTTTGGCCGCAGCTGCCGGTGGTGTTGGAGCCGCAGTTTTGTCTACCATTATGTATAAGAATATGGACCTAACTATGTTCCTAAACGGCATATTGGGAGGGCTGGTAGGTATTACGGCTGGTGCTGACCTAATGTCGCCGAACGAGGCAGTAGTTATAGGTCTTATAGCTGGTGTGATAATCGTACTTGGCGTGGCTCTAATTGACAGGATTCGATTAGATGACCCTGTTGGAGCAGTTACCGTACACCTTATATGCGGAATCTGGGGAACACTTGCAGTAGGAATATTTGGAGATTTGGCCGGAGGACAACAGTTAATTTATCAATTAACCGGAGTTGCTTCAGTGGGCGCATTCTGCTGTATCTCGGCCTTCATAATCATTTTTGCACTTAAGAAAACAGTAGGAATAAGAGTCCCTAAAGAAGAAGAAATAGACGGGTTGGACCTGGCCGAACACGGAATGGATGCCTACGCCGACTTTAGAATGAGTGAACAGTAATAAGATGAAAAAATTAACGGAGCGTTTGGCAGAACGCTCCGTTATGTAAAATTTTCAAATAAATCAATTTATAACATTTAACGCGTTCCCTAAACGGGAATCTCAAAAACATTGAATTATGAAATTATTTACAAATACAAGTTACATAAAAAATCTCTTTCTTTTAGCATTGCTACTGCTCGGATCAACTGCATTTGCGCAGGAGGAAGAGGAAGAAGAAAAAAAGAAAATCACATTTAGTGGTTCTGTTGACGCGTATTATCGCACAAATTTCAACGGATTAAACAGCGTAGTGCCCATTGTAGAAGGTGGTGAGGAAATAGGCGAAATATCTCCAAGCGCACCCGGTTCATCATTCGCCAATAATAGCGGTTTTGCACTTGGTATGGTTAATCTAATAGCAGGATACGAAGGCGAAAAAGTAGGTTTTGTAGCCGACCTGGTATTTGGACCCAGAGGTGAAGATGCTGTATTTAACGATTCAGGACCTACCAGCATCATTAACCAGTTATATGTCTATTGGAATGTCAGTGATAAGGTGACACTTACCTTAGGAAATTGGAACACATTTTTGGGTTATGAGGTAATCTCACCGGTTGCCAACTTTAACTATAGCACTTCTTATATGTTCTCTTACGGACCGTTTTCCCACAATGGTCTGAAAGCAGATTTTGATTTAGGAAATGACTGGTCGGCAATGGTTGCCATTATGAATCAAACCGATTTTACATCTGCTTCCCGGCAAAGCGATTTTAGTTTTGGAGCCCAGATAAGCTATGCAGGTCAATTCCTTAACTTCTTGTACGGAAAACAAGGGGCTGACAAAATTGTCAACGATGGAGCCATTGTAGAACCCGACATTCAGGGACTCTTCCAGGTAGATTATACTGGTGGATTTAATTTTGGAGAAGACTTCTTTTTGGGAATTAATGCCACATACCAGGATACGGGGGATGTCGGGTTTGATGAAGACACACCAAGCGATCTTGGATTTTGGGGGGCAGCCTTATACCCGCAATACACATTTTCTGAGACCTTTACCCTTGGTTTAAGAGGTGAATATTTTCAAGAAGTTGGGGATTTTGGCGCCATTGGAACAGGAGTTGAAGATTCTAGCGTATTCGCCGTCACACTTTCAGGAAATGTGACCATAGGCAAATATCTTAGGATAATTCCGGAAATAAGATTTGACAACGCTTCAGATGACTCATTTTTATTTTTAAATAAAGATTTAGAAACGTCTAAAAACTTATCTTCTTTCTTATTGGCTGCTGTATTTGCGTTCTAGATAGAAAAATTAGTTTGGTTTGTTTTGTTTAGTTATATAAATGCCGGCCCTGATGGTAATACATCGGGGCCTATTTATTTGACTTATGTTTAAAGCTTTTCACCCCTGCTTTAATTTTGGTATCCAGGTTATTTCGTTTTGGTACAATAGGGCAGGAATATTTCTTATTATATGCACAATAAGGATTATAAGCCCTGTTAAAATCAAGTATTATTGAATTACCTTCAGGAATAGCTAAATCCAGATAGCGACCGCCGGCGTAAGTCTCTTCACCGTTCGTATTATCCAAAAAGGGCAGAAAAAGATAATCTTCATATTCTGCGGTTTCCATCAACTCCAGGTTTTGATAAACTTCAAGACTATAGTTTTTCCCTTTTATAGTAAAATTTACCAGCCCGAATACTACCTCTTCAGAAAGGCGATCAGTAGTAGTAGGCATCATAAAAGGAATTGCATCCACCGTCCGCTCCAGGGAAGCTATTACTCTAAAAGAAGTATCCGGTTGAAAGAAATCCAAACCCTCAAAATCCTTTCGATACCTGTCTGGCAATGGAGAAGTTTCCGGGTTCTTAAATTCTTCATTGAGTTCCTTTTGAAATAATAAAATCTCCTTAACCATCTCTGAATTATCCGATGCTATTCCGGACTTTATGGTATCGTGATATTTGCGTTTATCTGCGCATCCCGAAAGGCCCACATATAAACACATGATTCCCAGCAAAAGATTTTTTTTCATAGATAGATATTTGGTTCAAAAATACAATATCTCTTTTTTTTATATATTTTTATCCTTTAAGACTTAAAATATGAACAGATCATTAATTCAAAGGACGGTAATAGTTTATCCTAACCGAAGGAATCATTGCTGCTGGCTTTAGAATCAATGCTATTTAATAGCGGGTAGCCTGGCAGATATGTCAGGCTTTTTTATGATTTAGACAGAATGAGATCAGTATATAACAGCTATATAAATTCATTTAAGGGATTATCCAAAGAGGTTTGGTGGCTGTCTTTAATAACCCTTATAAACAGAGCGGGGACAATGGTCATCCCCTTTTTGTCACTTTATCTTACCCAGGATCTCGGTTTCACTCTTGAGAATGTAGGTATTATTATGAGTTGTTTTGGGTTAGGATCGCTAATTGGCTCCTGGCTGGGAGGTAAATTAACAGATCTTTTTGGTTCATATCAGGTTATGCTTGTAAGTCTTATATTGACCGGGATACTTTTTATTACCCTTCAATATCTTGTTTCGTTTTGGTCAATTTGTGGAGGCATCTTTGTATTAATGATTATAGCGGATGCATTCAGACCCGCAACATTTGTGGCCCTTAGTGCATATAGTAAGCCTGAAAACAAAACACGCTCAGTAACACTTATTCGCCTTGCAATAAATCTTGGATTTTCTGCCGGACCTGCTCTTGGCGGTTTAATTATAGGCACTTTAGGTTATAGCGGGCTATTTTGGGTAGATGGCCTTACCTGTATGGCAGCCGGCATATTGTTATTAGTCCTCCTGAATCCTAAGAAGGTAAAAATCCTTGATAGCGTCGAAAATAAAATGCCGTTGTCTGCATATAAAGATGTGCCGTATTTGGTGTTTATTATTTCAATGGTCCTGTTCGGATTCGTGTTTGTGCAGTACTTTTCCACAATCCCTATTTATTATAACGATGAACACGCATTAAATGAAACTCAAATAGGTTTGCTTTTAGCCATGAATGGCTTCATAATATTTGTCTTTGAAATGCCCCTTATAAAGTTTTTGGAAACAAGGTCTTTATCCAAAATATCCAATATGATAATTGGTTTAATGCTTGTTACTTTCAGTCTTCTGATACTAAATTTTACAACATGGATTGGCGTCCTTGTTATAGGGATGTTATTGATGACTCTCGGAGAAATGATAGCGTTCCCATTCTCAAATGCGTTTGCCATGGATAGAGCAAAAAGAGGCAGACAAGGAGAGTATATGGCCCTTTACAGTATTGCCTTTTCAATTTCTCACATTTTCGCACATAATTCCGGGATGATATCTATTGCCAGGCTTGGTTTTAAAACCACCTGGTATTTGGCAACTTTTGTAGGTTTACTTGGCATTTTGCTACTTTTGTTATTGAAAAAAGTACTTCTAAGAAATTCCCGAAAGTAAAAGCTATGAAAAAAATTCTATCCCTCTTGTTACTTTTAGGTTTGGTTTCAGGTTGCTTCGAAAAAAAGAATGATTCCAAAGCTTCAGGAAACATTCTTAAAAGAACAATTGAATTACATCCTGATAATTATAATGTTGCCTTCTTAATTATGGATGGCACCTATAATACAGAATTTACTGCCCCATATGACATTTTTCAGCACACAAAATACAGGGAAGGTATTAAGGCCATGAATACCTTTACCGTGGCTAATACTTTAGAACCAATTACTACTTTTGAGGGGCTTCGGATTTTACCGGATTTTGATTACTTAAAGGATTCCCTTCCACCTATAGATATACTTGTAATTCCAAGTGCAGAACACCATCTGGATTCAGATTTAAAAGATACCGCCATGCTTAATTTTGTAAAAAGGGTGGACAGGAATGCGTTATTTATGACTTCACATTGTGATGGTGCGTTTATTCTGGCTAAAGCCGGTTTGTTAGACAAGGTTACCTCTACCACTTTTCCCAGTGACATTCCAAAATACAAACAGATGTTTCCTTTTCTAAAAGTAAAGGACAGCGTACTGTTTGTTCACGATGGTAAATACATTACTTCTGCAGGCGGGGCGAAAAGCTTCGAGGCCTCTCTATATCTTTGCGAGCACCTTTATGGGAAAGAAGTGACTAAGTCTCTGGCCAAAGGATTAGTAATTGACTGGGACCTTAATTTAATTAAAAAAATTATTCCTCAATAATGGCATCATAACGAGATCCCTTCAGGTACTTATTAACTATGGCATTGAACTCGGGCATAATTCTCAGGAGCGCTGTATGCTCTAATGAATAAAGGCGGTTCTTGTCCTCATAGCCATTTTTTAACAATTCTTCCAGATAAAATAAGGCCGTGCCAAAATCTTCATATTTAGAACTATCAGATATAATTTTTAAGTAATAAGAATAAGCCATAGGTTCAGTAATAGTTTTCAACATCCATAGAAAACTTAACGCTTCGTCATTAACTACTGGCTGCTCCTTTTCAATATCTATATTATCTTCAATAAGTGCATTGAGATATCCCAATAATCGTTTTCCCATTTGTTGTTCGAAAGGATCCGGCTTATTATCATATTTTTTGAGTTCCCCCATCTGATAATTCCACCATCCCAGATTATTGTAGTTCAGGGCAGACAAATCTTCAATTAAATTATAGTTATAGTCGTCTTTTATAAATGATTCCCGAAGAAGAATGTTATTCAAATTTCGTTTTTGAGCTCTGTATATATTTTCTTTTTTCAGAATTTTAAGTTGCTCCCTCAAGGAATCAACTTCCAGATGGGGCCTGTATATGGAGATCATTTCACTTTGTAAATTATATGCTTTTAATAACTGACCTGAATTAATTAGTAGTTTAAGTTCTTCTAAATTTTGGCGATAACTATTCATGACAAATTCATCGTCTTTACCTACATTCCCTTTAGCTATAGCGGAAAGTGTAAGTATCTTTAATGCCTTGTCTATAAGACTATAATCTGACCATTGTTCACCGCCATCAAACACCAATAGGTCATTGGGAAATTTCAATTTGTTCAACAATTCCCGGCCCTGTAACATTTGCGGATAATTAAAATCCTCATTCCCTACAATTCCCACAAAGTAAAAAGGTTTTTTCTCGTCTAATAATTCAACACTTGGGACAAATGATCCACAAGAAATTACACCATCAACCACTTTTATAAAAGAAGGTACAAGCGAGGCAAACTTAGCTCCGGATGAAAAGCCTGCAGTATATACTCGATTGCTGTTTAAAGGGAAAAGTGTTCCAACCTCCTGAACAAGCCTGCTGGTAATTAGAACATTTTTAGTGATTGAAAGCGTATCACTAATATCATTAGACGAAGCCAGTAGAAATCCTTGTTCTTCTGCTGCGACCTTAAATATGTTTAATGCCTGGCTATTTTTGCCTTCCAAGTCAAAAACAAATATGATGGGCCATGTACCCTTGCCTTCAAACTTTTTAGGAAGATATAATTTATATGTTTCGGAAATTGAATCGTTGATGGGGATAGAATCTATAATCCTTCCCTTTTTAAATACTACCTGTCTTGTTTGTGAACTGCCTGAATAAGCAAAGACTACAAATAAAAGAAGAAATAAAACTTGCTTCATATTTCTGAAATGATCAAAAACCCGGCCAAAATAGTTGAGAATTCTACAAATGCTCAAAGTTATACAAAAACCTTTCTTAGAGTGAATGATGGAGTACTAATAGATAATACATCCCAATTACATCATATAGTTAAATTAAGCAATTAAATCCTTCAAGAACAAATATTCAAAACTATTTATTTCCGGCACCCGGATGTCCGGTAATAAAATACTGCTGAATCGATAATTTTTAATATAAATTCTTAAAAAAGATATTAATTCTGAATTAAAATACTTTTATTAAATCTTATTCAGACAACAATAAAGACGACTCTTTTACAATATTCAAAACTCAATTAACTAACGTTATTTTAGCCGCTTTATTGGTGCATCAGAAACCACATCAGACAGTATTATATGTGTCCGTGTTTCGCCATATCTAATGAGTTCATCGATAAATCTTTCCAAATGAGCCTGATCCTTAAGAACTACCTCCATTATTATATTCTCATCACCCGTAATCCGGTAACAATTAATAACTTCCTCCAGCTTCTGAACCATCTCCAGAAAAGGTTTTAATTTACCCATAAAAGCTCTTAATGTAATAATGGCTTTTAGTTGATAACCTGCGAGGGTATAGGATACTTTTGCATTAAAACCTTCAAGAATACCAAGGTCTTCCATTTTTTTGACACGCTCCGCCACTGCCGGTGGAGTTAACCCCACTTTTCTTCCAATATTTGACAAGGACAGCCTTGAATTCTCCTGAAGTAGTCTTAGGATGTGCCAGTTTAAGTCATCTATTTTGTTATTCAAAGTAAATTATGATTAATTAATTAATTTATAAAGCTAAAATACAAAATTACTTTCTATTTTAAAGATGATATCTAAAATTTGAACGTAACTTTAATGTAGAATTTTTGCTAAAAAAGAAAATGCCCTACAAAAACTTAAGAACCTTACCGGTTTACCGAAAAGCAATGGAACTCTGCAGTATGAGCAGAGAAATTGCCTCGTTTGTTTCCCAGAACAAGGATTTAATGAAATTGTACCAGTCTAATAGTCTGAGAGATCATATTGCGGACTCTTTACTTACTGATGCCATTTTGATCCCACAACAGATTGCCCAGGCAGAATCAACTGAATCATATGCCGTTCGAATGAAAAGTGCTTCATTTATCAATATTATGATTAGGAATATTATTTCCTATTGCAACGGACTGGAAAATGATGGACTAAAGGAAAGGGAATATGTGGAATTACTTCGGAAGGAAATCCATAGTTTTAGAAGATCTTTTAAGAAATGGAGAAAATCTATTGGTAAAAATGGTGGCGGTTCAAGCTGGGGGTTCAATGATTATATGGGTTACTAAACAAGCTCTATAAGGCCCAATACATTGGTCTACTGAATTTGAATTCCGGATAATTCCTGAATAGACTTTACATATTTCTTCTATACTGTCCTCCTACTTCAAACAATGCGTGTGTAATTTGTCCTAACGAACAAACTTTAGTGACCTCCATAAGTTTTTCAAATATATTTTCGTTCCTAATGGCTGCTTCCTGCAGCTCTTTCAACTGTTTTTGAACAATTGACTTATTTCGTATTTGCAAAGCCTGTAAAGTATTGATTTGTTGCTGTTTTTCCTCGTCAGTAGCTCGAATAACCTCAGCAGGGAGTATAGTAGGAGATCCTGAAGAGCTTAAAAAAGTGTTTACACCAATTATTGGATATTCACCCGTATGTTTCAATGTCTCATAGTGCATACTTTCTTCCTGTATTTTGGATCTTTGATACATAGTTTCCATTGCACCCAATACACCTCCACGCTCGGTAATTCTATCAAATTCAAGCAAAACAGCCTCCTCTACAAGATCTGTAAGTTCTTCAATAATAAAAGATCCTTGCAGCGGATTCTCATTTTTGGTAAGACCTAATTCCTTGTTAATAATCAATTGAATCGCCATTGCCCTTCGGACTGATTCTTCCGTTGGGGTAGTAATAGCCTCATCGTATGCATTGGTATGCAATGAGTTACAATTGTCATATATAGCATAGAGGGCCTGCAAAGTGGTTCTAATGTCATTAAAATCAATCTCCTGGGCATGCAAACTTCGACCCGATGTTTGTATATGATATTTTAACATTTGCGCCCTGGAATCTGCGCCATATTTCTCTTTCATGGCCTTGGCCCAAATCTTCCGAGCCACCCTCCCAATCACCG
>NZ_JBATKE010000123.1:0-15234 GCF_049669105.1 Eudoraea sp. | reverse complement strand
TCATAGCGCCAATTGGTATGGATATTGTTTGTTTTAGATACAATCCCGGTTCGCTCTCACAGGATGAATTAAATGCACTGAATAAAGAAATTAAATTGCAAATTGAAGAACGTGCCATTGCCCTTCCCGGTTACACCACAATTAGTGGCATGTATTGTATCCGCTGTGCTATTTCCAGCCATCGTGTCACCAATGAAGACTTTGATGAATTCGTAAAAAGTGTATTGATTATTGGGAAGGAGCTGATCCCTTAGAAAGCTCATTTTTAGGAAATTACCTGGTCATGTCTTTTTAAGTCCTAATCTTAACCCTCATTATAAGTAAGAAAGCTGTAAATTTAGTTTTCCTAAAAAACCAACAACTATGAGATTACAAAATACTGCTTTCTGGAGCGTAACACTATTTTTCCTTACTTTAACGGCCTGCACCAGTCCAAAAAAAGACGCTGCTACCCTACTGATTTATGGTGGCCCTATTTATACTGTCGATACCATACAATCTACGGTAGAGGCAGTAGCTACAAAAAACAATAAGATTCTTTTTGCCGGAAGCCTTGCGGATGCCGAAAAATATAAAGATGATCAGACACAATTAATTGATTTAGCAGGCAAAACCATGACTCCCGGGCTAATAGAAGGTCACGGACATTTTATGGGATTGGGGTATAATGAATTAAACCTTGACCTCATGAATACTACCAGCTATCAGGAAATAGTTGATGCCGTAGCTGCAGCAGTTGAAAAAGCCGAACCGGGGGAATGGATTACAGGGAGAGGATGGCATCAAAGTAAATGGACCGAAATGCCTTCCGATACCGTAAATGGCTTTCAAACACATTACAGACTCAGTGAGGTTTCTCCAGATAATCCAGTGTACCTTAGGCATGCTAGCGGACATGCCGGTTTTGCTAATGCCGCTGCGATGGATATTGCGGGTTTGCTTGTTTTACCCAAAGACGGTATAAACAAATTTGAGGTGGAGGGTGGTGAAGTAATGCGCGATCAGCTTGGAAGACCCACGGGTATTTTCAATGAACGTGCCCAGGGTTTGATAACCAAACATATTCCCGAAAGTACCCCTGAGAAAGATGCCAAAGCTTTTGAAATGGCCATAGCAGCCTGTCACAGAAATGGCATTACCGGTTTTCACGATGCGGGTATTGGAAGGGAGACTATCGCCTTATATGAAAAAATGAAAACCGAGGGTAAAATGAAAGCCCGTCTTTATGTGATGCTCACAGGTTGGGACAAAGAATTACTTAATGAATGGTATGAAAAAGGTCCCTTTATAGATCCTGCCCATTTGCTAACTATTCGCTCGGTAAAATTGAATTGTGATGGAGCCCTGGGCTCTCGAGGGGCCTGGCTTTTAGAACCCTATACAGACAGACCCGGACATTTTGGTCTCGAAACCTTGCCTATGGCTTTTGTAAAAGAAACCGCTTTGAACGGATTACATCATGGTTTTCAGGTTTGCTCACATGCCATAGGAGATAGGGCCAATAGGGAAATACTAGACCGCTATGAAGTCGCTTTTGATGAATTACCCGACCTGGCGACCGATCACAGATTTAGAATCGAGCATGCACAGCATTTACATCCGGATGATATACCGCGCTTTGCCCAGTTAGGTGTGATACCTGCCATGCAGGCAGTACACCTGTCTTCTGACAGACCCTGGGCTATAGACCGCTTGGGCGAGCAGCGCATCAAAGAAGGAGCTTATATGTGGCAGGCCTTATTACAAAGTGGAATCCCGATTGTAAATGGGACCGATGTTCCAGTAGAACCTTTGGATCCTATTGCCAGTTTGTATGCCAGTGTAAGCCGAAAGACCTTAAAAGGCACTCCCGAGGGCGGTTATGAACCGGAGCAGAAAATGACCAGAGAACAGGCCCTTAGGTCCTATACTTTGGATGCTGCTTACGGCGCTTTTGAGGAAGACATCAAAGGTTCTATCACAGCTGGGAAATTGGCCGATTTTACTATTTATAGCCAGGATTTAATGACGGTAGCTGAAGAGGATTTCTTAAATACGGAAATAGCCATGACCATTTTTGATGGAAAAGTGGTGTATACCAAAGATTAATAAATCAATTAGATTTAAAGGAGAACATTCTTGACTATTAAATTCATAACAACAACTAAAACCTTTATTTTCAATTATTTTAAAGGTTTAAGGAAGTTTTGACTGGCGTATTCGCCAATTTGAACTCCCAGTTTATTTCCTTCTACAGAATCATATCTAAAATGGATTCCCAGATAAAGTCTGGACATAGCTCCTTCAAGGGCAGCTTCAGAAAAACTATTGAAGGAACGTTCCGGAGGATCCATTTTCATTTTTTCTGACATCGGGCCGGCACTGTCCACTTCAGGAACGGTCATCGTAAAGGCATATTCATTACCCAAGCCCAGGGTATTCGCAATCACCGTCATGCCAGCACCACTACCTGAGCCATGTGCAGAGGGATATGAGGGAAAAGGATACGTATGATTATGTAAGGTATTCCAAGTGGTATCCGGTTCAGTATCCGGATTTCCATCATTGGCTGCCCATCGAATAGCCGTATAAGGTCTCCAGTGGTTATAGAAAAATTTGTTATCAAAGACACATACATATGCATCGTAGATCGTCATATTCAATAAAGCAAACGATCTTGCTGTAGTCCATAGATCAATCTTTTCTTTCAAAACAAGATCACTCGCTAATCTATTTAAAGATATTTCAACAAATTCCTTCCACCACATGGCATAATGAGCTTGATCTTTAGTCCTTATGGCACTTACTGTGGCGCCCACTTCTTTCACTTCGTTATAGGCTTTGGTATAACTATCGCTATTAATCTCCGGTGGTGGTGGAGACCTGAAATAATCCGAGCTCGGCAATAAAAAAGTCTTTGCCTTAGACCAGCCTGCCCCAAAGATAAATCCTTCAGGAGTGCCACTATGTTCATTAAATTCAGCATAAACACCGGGAGCCATAGGATGCCAAGTGTATTCCGACTGCTCATTCCACGTATCGTCATTACGCATTTTTAAAATTGCTGCGGCTGAGGCCTTTCCAAGATTTATTCCCTCGTTCTTTGAATCTCCGCTAGGTACCGAGCTCAGCCAATTATTGAGTTCCAGGTATAGTTCATTTTCTTTATCAGGAAATTGATCAACGGCCACTTCGTAGGCCGCCTGTGCAACCGCGGCAATCGGATTAGCCTTTGGCATATCTCCCTTATAAGCATAAGTAGTATATTTTGGTCGTATGGCATTAAGAGCATCATGCATAGCCACATGCATCATTGAGGTGGTTCGTACTCCTTTTAAAGTAAATAAATTGTCTTCGGCAATAGCTAAATCCATTACTTTCTTGTTCCAGACATTTACAATCTCCCCCGTGTAATGAGAAACATCTTCCTTTTGGGCCAGACAACTATTTAAAAGCGGCATAATTAACAAAATGACATAAAGGAAAAACCTTTGTGGTTTGTGTGTGATTTCCATATTGATTCCTTTTAAGATGTGAATACAATATTAGGAATTAGCCTAAAGTCAAAATGTACTCATCGTATCAAATGATATGCAAAAAAACTCAGTGCAACAATAAGTTAGACCTTGCTTAGCTGCTGTTTTTTAAATCTTAGGGGTGCAAAACTGAAATGCTCTTTGAACGTACGAATAAAATGTGAGGTGTTTTCGAAACCCGATTCAACGGTAATTTCATTAATATTCAAGTCTGTAGTTTCCAGTAGATATTTGGCGTAATTGAGTCTTTTACTTTTCAGCCACTTTCCTGGGGTGGTTCCATACAGTTTTACAAAGTCCCGGTTAAAACTTGCCAAACTTCGGTTAGATAAATGGGCGAAATCCTTCAATTTTAAATTGAAAATAAAATTTTCTTCCATAACTAACTTCAATGATTTTTTGCCTGTAATAGCAATTTCTTTGAAGCATTTTGTCGCTAAGGGATTGTCTCCACTTGTTGCTATATTGACTATAAGTTCCTTGAACTTAACTTTGAGCAAACTTTTGGAAGGTTTTGAAGTTTGTGAAAAATACCCCATCAAAGAACTAAAATACGCAAGCAGGCTTTCGTTTAAGGTTAAAGGAATAACAGAATCTGTTTCTTCTTCAAGATTTTTATCAAGAATTAGGTTCGTTTCGTTTTTTAAGACCGAACTTATGAACTCATCGGGCATGAAAATCAGTAGTGCACAAAAATCCCCGTTCAGAATTTTAAATACCCTATGTACTCCCTTTTTTAAAAAAGCAGCATCTCCGGCTTTCAAGGTGTATTCCTCCGTCGGAGTTTTCCATCTACCCCCACCTACAAAAATATAACAGAAATAGTTCTTTTCGGTAGAGTAATCCACTGGAGAGCCCTCTAAGGGGCAGTCATACGCAGTGAACAAAACATCGTCCACTGCCATCTGTCTAAAAAGAGGGTTATGTTCTACAAATTTATAAAAGTCAATAATCTCCATATCCGAAATACCATTTTAATAATGACTCAGGGTAATCTAATGGGTTTGAGGAATATCTCTAAGATAGCAATTTTTTATGAGTATTCTCCCCAAATCAAATAGTGGGACATCCGACTCCTTTCTGGTATCAATTGATGGACATTGTCTTTTATCTAAAACTTAAAATAGAATAAATTAAATGTTTCCTTTGTCAAGACCTTGTGATATTCTTTTAAGCCGAAAATATTTTGTAACTTTTTGGATATAAGAAACTAATGAATTATGAAAAAAATATTCCTGGTCATGTCAATTTTTCTATTTATTGCAGGATGTGAGAAACAAAACACCAGCACAGAGAATGATCTAACCGAACTTAGTGCCAAATCCAAGTCTGCTAAGGTAGATGTATGCCATAATGGAAAGATCATTAATATAAATGGCAATGCGGTTTCTGCCCACCAAAGACACGGAGATGCTGTTGATATGGATGGGGATGGCCTTTTTGATATTGACAACGATTGCAGTGCAACTGATTGCGACGATAATGATGCTGGTGATTGTGACAATGAACAGGGCACAGCTGAACTATTGGTAGGAACCTGGACCCCAACAGATATTAATATTAAAGCCTCAGTAGGCGCCCAATCAGTACCTGATTATCTGGTTAATGAGGTCGGGCTTTCTCCGGAGGATGCTGCTGCACAGTATGAACTTCTTCAAGATGAGTTTGAGACTCAAATTACAGAGGAACTTATATTTAACGCAGATAATACATATAGTTCCTATTTTAATGGTGCCTATGATTATGGCAGATGGAGTCTAAGTGCAGACGAAAAAATATTGACACTTTTTGAGGGTCCTATTCCCGATATAATTATTATTGCTATAAATAGCATTTCAGAAGATACATGGGATGCAACGACCGGGGGTGATTTTTTAAGGGATTTGGACAATAACCCGGCTACAATAAAGGTACTTGTCTCGGTTGAGGGCAACGTTATCTTTATGAAGGATTAAGCAATACGTTTCAGGTTTATAGTTGGAATGATGTGGGGTGGTATGAATAGAACTAGCTATAGTTCATGGACTGCTTTTGTTACTACTTTTTAGTTTTTAAAAAATAATGGAGCTTAAAGCACTACTCATAAGTGCGTTATGTTGTTTGGGCTGTTATTCACGGCAAGTTTGGCAGTGGTTTGGTCATATATGGCCTGAACAATCCTGTACAAATCCGGCATTACTGTTTTTGCGAGCCGGGAATTATTGTTTAAAAGAACACAAATCCCCAGATCGGCTTCAGGGTAAACCGCAATTTCATTTCTGTAACCATTTACGCTTCCACCATGGTGCCAAATGGTTTTTTCCTGATAAGTATCCTGCTCTGCAAATTTATGGATCCTCCACCCAAAGCCGTAGTAGGATGATAAGTGTCCCGGCCAGCGCTGGTAATATTTACTATGCCCTTTAATTTCAATAAAGGGGTTAAAAGCTTCTTCTAAGGCCGACTTGCTCATGATCTCCGGGTTATGCCCCAGCAAAAATCGAATCCATTTGCCCATATCAAGGGCACTGGCATTGATACCTCCAGCCGCTATGGCATTGTAATAATGGTCATTAAGTTTTTTGGGGTTCCATCCGTTTCGCCTCTTTGAATGCGGCATTGCAACATTATTTTCATGTGCCAGGGTTTCATAATCCATGGTGGTGGAGCACATTTCCAGTGGCTTAAAAAATCTATTCTCTAAAGATGTGCTAATGTCCTGTCCGGTAGCCTTGTACATCATCTCTCCGGAGAGCGCAAATAAGGCATTCTGATAGCTATACATTAAACCCGGATTACTTATTGGCGTTACGTCTTTAAAGCGTTTTGCAATATCTGTTAATGACAATCCGGCTTCTACAAGATTGGTATAACTATGGTAAGGCGCGCCCGAAGTGTGTGATAAAATATTGGCCAGTGTAATTTTAGCCGTATTACTTTTATCGCCCAACTGAAATTCCGGAATATAATCGCTAACCTTATCTTCCCAATCCAATTTGCCTTCATCCTTTAAATCGGCAGCCAATACTCCGGCAAATCCTTTTGATAGCGACCCGAGTCTAAATATCGTTTGGCCGTCAACGCCTTCATTTAGGTTAATATTTCGTTTACCAAACCCATCTGAAATTACAATCGAATCTCCTCTTACGATGCTCACCCCGGCTCCTACTACGTCACCGGATGCAATGGCCTTATCAAAATATGCTTGCACAGCAACTTTTAATTCTTGTTGTTGCAATTTATATAGTTGTGCCGCTTTTTGATCGGCTAAAGATGTTTTTAGCTTGTCAGTTGTATTTTCTGACTCAGAAGAAGAAACAGGATTATTGGCGCTTATGGTTAGGGCATAAAGCGTAATAATTAAAATCGCAGTGCCTACCAAGATTTTTAATCTCTGCATAGGTAAATTATTGTATGGTATAAAGTGTGACAGGATGAATATAGGATTATTTAACTTATTAACCGATTAAAGACGTAATTATTATGTATTTCATTATTTTTTATATTTTGTAGAGATCTTAATTAATCTAACCTAACTATCCTCTTTCCCATAAATTATAAATTACAAAATTCAAATTCCAATAGCCCGGTTATTACCCATAATTATTTAGAATTTGAGATTTGTGATTTGTGATTTGGTGCTTAATGCTTCTATAAATAATTCAGTAACTTGGTGAGCTAACCGCCAACCATCCCTGCCATGATCAACTTCTTCTGTACAATCCACCAAAATCCATGAATCAAAAAAAAGCCCCCTGGCACTTCCTGTTTCTACTCATTTTGGCCGGGGAGTCTGTATTTATTATTCCATTTGTTCTTGCCCGAGTCTTTAGGCCTACAGTGCTTGAAGCTTTTGAACTGGACAATGTACAGTTGGGTATATGTTTCTCTCTATATGGCATAGTAGCCTTGTTATCCTATCTCTTTGGGGGTCCCCTGGCGGATAAATTTCCTCCAAGAAAATTGATTGCAGTGGCTCTATGGATGACGGCCTCAGGAGGTTTGGTCTATGCAACTTTTCCCAGTTATACAGTATTAAAAATACTTTATGGCTATTGGGGTTTTACAACCATTTTTTTATTCTGGGCTCCTATGATCAAGGCTACCAGGGTCTGGGGTGGGTCCTCTTCCCAAGGTAAAGCGTTTGGATTTTTGGACGGCGGACGTGGCTTAGTGGGGGCTCTGTTCGGAGCTATGGGCGTACTTATTTTTTCACTCTTTATTAATGCTGAAGTTTCAGAAGCGACCCTTTCTGAAAGCAGAGCAGCCTTCAGGTATGTGATTCTGGTATCCTCAGCTATCGTTGTTATAGTAGGCCTTTTTGTATGGTTCTTTTTGAAAATGGACCCCAAAGCAGAAAAAGAGATCATCATGGAAAAAATAACGATATCACAAATAAAAGAGGTGCTGCGTTTGCCTTCCGTATGGTTGCTGATGATCATTATTTTATGTGCCTATGTAGGCTACAAAATAACAGATGTGTTTTCGCTCTATGCCCAGGATGTAATGCTGTATGACCAGGTGCAATCGGCGCAGGTAGGCACTTTTTTGTTGTTTGTACGCCCTGTTATTGGTGTACTAATTGGGGTCTTGGCAGACCGTACAGATACTACCTATTGGTTGGTTGTTAGTTTTATAGTTTCATTCCTGGGGGCATTGTTGTTTGCTACAGGTATTATTTCAGATTCATCAACAATACTCTTTTTTCTATCTATTTTGGTCGTAGCGACCGGAGTGTACGCTGCACGATCTCTGTACTTCGCAGTAATGGAGAGAGGGCAGATTCCTTTAGTACTTACAGGGACTGCTGTTGGTCTTATTTCGCTCATAGGCTATACGCCGGATATATTCGCAGGACCCGCCATGGGATTTCTCTTAGAGAATTCGCCGGGTGTAGTGGGTCATCAGCATGTGTTTTGGATGTTGGCTTTTTTTTCCTTCATTGGCGGCATCGCGGCCTGGTATTATTTCCAATTGTATAGAAAGAAGAAACTTCTATAGATAATTTATTATCTTGATATGGTATCTGCCAACTGTTACTTCAGATAAGCTTATTAAACCAAGGGCTAGTTACGAATGGTTTTTACTAAATTGTAAATTAAATGAAAATTAAACAAATTATTTTGGCTTGCCTAGCACTAGTATTATTTGCATGTAAATCTGGTGAAAAAGTCAATAAAGAGGTTAATAGTGCTAAGAATGTTATTCTTCTGATCAGCGACGGAACTGGATTGACACAGATTTCTTCCGCTTTCTACTTCAAAGAGTCTTTACCAAACTATTCACGATTTAAGCATATAGGTCTAATAAAAACTTCATCCTCAAGGGAGGATGTCACCGATTCTGCTGCTGGAGCCACAGCCTTTGCATGTGGGGTCAAAACCTACAATGGTGCAATTGGAGTTGCGGATGATTCAACAGAGGTAAAAAATTTGGTGGAGCTAATTTCATTGAAAAAAATTAATACCGGAATGATTGCCACTTCTTCAATAACCCATGCTACTCCGGCAAGTTTTTATGCACATACTCTTAATAGAGGTTCCGCGGAGAAAATTGCCTTACAATTAGCAGAATCCGAAATAGATTTTTTCGCTGGTGGAGGACTACAGTTTTTTAACCACCGAGAAGATGGGCAAAATTTATTGAATACATTAAATGAAAAACAATTCACTATTGATACTACTTCTTTAAATGATTTCTCCAAAATTAAATCCAGTGATAAGGCAGGGTATCTCTTAGCACAAGATGATATGCCTAAAGTTACCGAGGGTAGAGGTAACTTTCTTTCCAAAGCAACTGAACTAGCCATTCAATTTTTAAGCAAAGACAATTCAGGTTTTTTCATAATGGCCGAAGGCTCGCAAATAGATTGGGGTGGCCATGCTAACAATGCAGAGTATCTGGTTTCTGAACTTATTGATTTTGACGATGCGATAGGCAAAGCATTAGATTATGCAGAGAAAGAGGGCAATACACTTGTAATCGTTACTTCTGATCATGAAACAGGTGGTTTTACTTTGGCCGCAAAAAAAAAGAAAACTGAAGATGGGGAAGAGTATAGTGATTATAGTGAAATTGGTATGACCTTTTCTACTACAGGTCATTCTGCTACTTTGATCCCAGTATTTGCTTATGGCCCAGGTTCCGAAGAATTTGCTGGAATTTATGAAAATACCAAAATATTTGAAAAAATATTGAAAGCAACAAAATGGGAAGCCCTGGAATAAGGGATAATGAAATAAAAAAGAGTCAACAAAGTAGATTGTTGTCAGCTTTTTGTCCAGCCCTAATCTATATTATGATATAATAACAACACTTTCTTAATTAAATCCCAAACTACAGGTTCCAAACTTCAAAGAAGAAAAATTATTTATGTAATTATTTGGGATTTGTTTCCTGCTCTTGGCATAACCACTGCCGCACTTTTAGTTCCCTATATTATGGGCATCTCCTGAACATAATTTACCAGCTAGAATATAGCCTATTCAATAATTCAGTACCTTGGTAAGCTAACCACCAACCCTTTCCTTAAATGTTTAAATTCTTCAGGAAGATTCGTCAAAACTTACTGACTGAAAACCCGCCTAACGGAAGGGCAGGCAAATTCGGCAAATATCTGCTTTATGCCATTGGCGAAATTGTATTGGTGGTCATCGGTATCCTTTTTGCTCTGCAGATCAACAATTGGAATGAGTTTAAAAAGGATAGAGCTGTCGAAAATAAACTCTTAATTGAATTAAAAGAAAACCTAAACACCAACCTGGTGCGCCTTAATGATGAAATTCAAAAAGAGCATAATTCCATAGCTGAAATCAATTTAATTGTTGAACATATCGATAATAGGAGAGCTTATCATGATTCACTGGATACTCATTTTCGACAAGCAATTTTATCGCACGATATTGTACTTTCCTCTTCAGCTTTTGAAGCTATCAAATCGAAAGGATTTGAAATAATTGATTCTGATTCCCTGCGAAAAGATATTATTGACCTGTTTGATGTATCATACTCCAACTTGATTAGTGAAACGGTAAGACTTGAAGATCTATTTTGGCCATCTTCCGTACTACCTATTCTTCATACCCATTTTCGATGGGAGGGAAATACTACGAAACCCGTTGATTATGAAGCACTATTAAATGATAAGAGATATACAAATATGATCACGAATAGGAGGCATTTCAGAAAATTAGCTGCTCTGAAAAAAAGCGAATCTTTGCTACGAACAAAAACCTTATTAGCACATATTGATAGTTATTTGGAATTAGCAGAAGATTAAAATCAAACCCCAACAACCGCCCACTGCTGGCGCGAGCATAAAGCTCATGTCTTGTCCCAACCATCCTTCCCTGTCCAGGCTCCCAATATGGCATGGGAATTAAATTTGAAGTGGAAGGTTAGAGGTACAAGGTCAAAGCTACTTCGTATTTTCCACCTCTAACTTCGCATTTCATATTTCGTATTTCGCTATTCCCCCAACTAGCGCGAGATTCACGCTCGTGTCTTACCCTAACCACCCTTCCCTGTCCAGGCTCCCAATATGGAACGAGAATTAAATTTGAAGTAGAAGGTTAGAGGTACAGGGTAAAAGCTACTTCGTATTTTCCACCTCCTACTTCATATTTCGTATTTCGTTATCCCCTCTGCCAGGGCGAGCGACTAAATCGTGCCTTATCCCAACAACACTTGCTCATAAGGGGTCTATATTGAAGGGCCCAACTTAAATGGTAACCACCGCCAACAAAAACAACCTCTGTTACGCTACCTAATGTGTGCTTATAAAGCAAAATGTACCGCATAACTTATAAAGCCTAAACACCTTTGGATGTCATTAAGATATATTATCCTGGCTTACATAAGTGGGAGTTCATTAATAACTATATCCTATTGTTAGCAAAAATTTATTCAATTTATTACATTATTTTTTTGCTTACATACCTGACTTAACTGGAGATGTAGTCGTACTCATATCTCGAACACATATATATTTTCCATCTCGTTTCTGGAAATAGGACATGTAATTTCCATTATCCTTTTCGTTACCAGAAGAATCGAATTCGGTCCAGGAACCAATCTCAACCGCAATATTACCTTCAGCAAATAAGTCTACAACCTTATATACATTATAATTTTCAGTTGTATCATTTGCAATATTATTTGCAATATTGGCTCGGATGGCTGCCTTACCTGAAAGAGGTTGTTCGTTTCGGCTATAACTTATGGCGTCGTCGCTGTAATACGCAGCCACCGCATCAGCATCTTTCGCTTTTTCACCTGCGGCATAGGCATCTTCCATTGCCTGGATTTCAACCCTAACCTGTTCCATATCAAGGACTTTCTCTTTTTCTGTAGTTGCACAGGCTGAAAGAATTAAAGCCGTAAATGCCAAAAAGCCAAATAATCTAATGTTTTTTCTCATAATAGTTATGTATTGTATTGGTTTGGAAATCAATATACAACTTAAGCATGGGGATAATGCAATTAATTACTTTTTTCACTAATATAATTGGCCAAAAAACTTTTGCTAACAAAGAACTGAGTTAAAATACATAGCTGGTGCAGCGCAAGTAATTAAAACTTACGCTTTTTTAATACCTTTTATTGGCCCAAAAAAAGTGCGATTAAATAAGGTTCTAAGAATAGATATTCAAATTCAAATAATCGTTTTTAAATTTACCTTCAGGGTCCAATTTTTTACATAACGCAATGAATTCAGGTAGCTTTTCATATCTCGAAGCCAATAAGGATGGGGATATTGAAAAAAGTTTCCCCCAATGCGGTCGGTATTCAAAGGGTTCAAGTTCCATTTCAATCATGGTAATCAATTCTCCAACTTCTTTTGGGTTTTGCTTCCAGGTGAAATGTATGGCGACACAATCCTGTTGGTAACACGGACTCATCCATAAATTGTCAGCTGCTATGGTCCTGATTTCTGTAATCATCAATTGAGGATAAATTTCCTCCCGCCTTTTTTCCAAAGCCAAAATGGCCGCTAATGCCTTTTCTTTTGGTACAAAAAATTCAGATTGCAACTCTTCCCCACTACTAGGGGTAAATCCCATTTTAAAATGTGGTAACCTGTCATACCATGGACCCGGAACACCCATCTGTTCCGTGCAATTCTCTGAAGAAAGTTCGGTAATTGGATGTAAATTACGCTCTGCAGCTATGGCTCCAAAATAATCATTCCCTAATTCTTCTATTTGGTCATCAACCTTCCTTTTCACCCAAACCTGACTTATTAAGTCGTCTTGCCAATCTGTAAACAGACTTACGGAATAACCCCCGGAGAGTATGGCATCAAAATTCTCTTTTAAAGATTCAAGAGGCAGATTTTGAAATACATCCTGTCGCACCTCAAAAGTCTTCTCTATATCCAAAGTAACTTTTGTTATGATGCCAAGAGCCCCAAGATTAACAACGGCGGCATGCAGCATGTTTTCATCCTCTTCCCTGCTTAACCTAATAATATCTCCATTTCCGGAGACTAATTCAAGCCCGCTAACGGCGGTTGCGAGGTTTCCATTATCTACGCCCGAACCATGGGTTGCAGTAGCACAGGCCCCGGCTACCGAGATGTGCGGCAGGGATGCTAAATTATGAACCGCATAACCCCTTTCATGGAGTTCAGGTGCAAAATCTCCATATTTTGTTCCTGCCCCAACCGTGACCGTCATAGATTCCTTGTCAATTCCTATTACTCCCTTCAGGTTCTTCGTAGAAATCTGGTTTAAGGGACTATCAGCAATATCGTTAAAGCAATGACAAGAACCTAAGGCCTTCTGCGTCTGAAGCCTTTTAATGAGTCCCTGTAGTTCTTCTACCGTATTGGGCTCATAGAGGTTTTTAGCCTTATAAGTATAATTCCCAGCCCAGTTCTTACGCAATACTAAAGGTTCTGTTTCTTTTATCACTTTTTCCTTGTCCGCTTTGCAAGAGGATAAAGGTACTAAAGCTGTTGCGGTGGCAAAAGTGGCGGTTGTTCTTATAAAGTCTTTTCTTTTCATAATTATAATGTAATTATTTAGGTCCAATAATTAATTCCAAATTCTCATTGGAGCCTGTCATTTCCCAATGTCCTAAGGAGATAGGTATATTCCCAATACTATTTAACTTATCAAAAAAGTCTTTAAGTATAAATGGTTTTTCCTCCTGTTCCAAGTGTTTGGCATAGGCCGCCATGGCGTTTTCCAAAAGATACTTTCCTGTAATATAACTGGTGCCGTATCCTGGTTGTCGAAGGTATAGATGCTGTTCAAAAATGAGTAACTCCTTTTCCGTTTTCATCCATCCCCTGGGCGTATACTCCGAGTGTATTCCGCCGGCCTCTTCCATAGTCATTTCGTTGGCGTGCGCATATAATGACCCTAAACCTCTTGCGGCCCTCTGAGCGATCATAATATACACTATTTCCCTTGCCCTGGGACTATCATTATAAAGGCCGGCTTCCATAAAAATTTCTTCAACGGCAGTAGCTGTACCCTCATTTCTGGAATCAAAAATATTATATAATAATGGACCGCGACGTATTTCACTTTTATGAGGTTCAAACTCCATCCTGGCTAATTCAAACCAATGATAAAAATGCGAATACAAAGGCCTGGGGTCATAATGTTCTCCTATTAGGAAAAAATTTCGTTTCTCCCGAGGAACGAATTCACCAAGATGTTCGCGTAAGGCAGGCTCAAAATAGGGCTTTACAGTTACTATCTCCTGCTCATTTAAAAAGCTGATTAAACTATTTGCTGCATAATCTGCCAACTTCTTGTAAACTTCTGGCGAGTTAGCATCTTCTAATGCCGGTAAATCTCTATTCTTATGTTCCTCCAATTTTAAGGAAGTCCAGGCCCTTGCCAGCTCTCTTTTCAAAATCATGACCTCATCTTCCCATGTCAAAGGAACAAGGTGTACATTTTGAAGGTACCATGTGTAATTTTCCTTACCAATTCCTGAAGGCCCGGTTTTAAAACCCGACTGTTCCTTTAACCACAATACGAAATTATCTGAAGAGGCAATGGCCTGGTCTATGACGGATACTATTTCCTTATCAGCTTTTATTTCTTCTTTTTCCTTAAATTTTTTCAGGACCTTACTTTGTTCCTGGATATCTCTAATACCCGTGATCCACAAATCTTTTGCATTACCTGTCAAGTTCTTTTTAGCCTGTTCATTTAAACCAGGGATTACCTTAAGGTCTTTAATAAGGCGTTTCCGTTCACTTTCGGATAAAGGATAACTGTACGTCCATAATTCTGTAGTTCCATGATGGGTGGGGCCTTCATGGGCAGGTACATCGCTTTTGGCACTCCAAACAGACTTATAAAAGGCCGGATCTCGTTCCCAAGGCCTAAGAACTCTATAATTGAAGTCATAGCCATTCATTTCTGCCCATACGATCATCCAATCAACTTGTTCAGGAACAGACCAGGAAGTAGTATCGATAGCCAGCAGTTCAGCTCTTAACGCATTAAATTGGGGTTGTCTTTTCTCAAAAGCAGACAGCTTATAATCTGGTACGCCATTCAATTTAGGTGGATTTTCGAATGCCCTCCATTTACTAAACAGACTTACCAAGGCGTCATATTTATTGCTGGTGTATTCTGTTTGTGAGGGTGTCTTTTCCTGTTCTTGTAAACAGCTTACAAACTGGAAAGAGATGAGAATCATTAAAGTAAAATATTTCATATTAGCCTTGTATTTGTTATTTCTAAATATATAAATTCCTACTTCTTTTAGAACA
>NZ_JBATKE010000122.1:0-1975 GCF_049669105.1 Eudoraea sp. | reverse complement strand
GCCATGACCCACTCGCTCTTTGTTTCCGGGTAATAATAATGCCCAGCATCACGCGGTTCAATGGTATTGGCGCGCGCATAAGCATTACCAATGTCAACAGCCTCCGATAATAAATTCTTCATACGGGCATCCGGATTAAATGGCTTACCTTTTTCAATACCCAATGATCTTAAAATCCCTAAGTTTTCTGCATCGTAAAAGCCGGCTGGCTCTTCCTGAATGATTTGATTCAAGTCTTCGAAGAAGGTATAGTCATTTGGCGCAACGGTGTTGTAATACACGCCCGACATATTTTTGAACTCCATTTTTGGAGGATTGTCTTTTTGCGATAATGGATATACTTTTAGATTTTCTTTAATACGAGTTGCCGCTGCTTCAACACCGGTTTTGGTATAGCCTCTCATGAAATTCCAAACATTGTACGTTTCGGATTTATATACATAATATCCCTCTGGTACATCACCCTCGTATCCTGGAGGAAGTATGAGGTATTTTCCGCCTTTTCCTTTATCAGGACCAGCGGCTCCCATATCGGTAATATATCTAAAGGCAGCATCATCTAAAATACCTAATACTCCTGGTGGAATTTCAATTACTGTAGGACCATCATTTTTCAGATCTAAAAAGCCCCACGTATATAATGATGTGTTATTATAGGTAAGTGCTAATGACTTAGAATCGCCTAACTGCTCCCATATGAGTATTTGATTGCTTTTACCCATGCCCATATCACGGTTTCCTTTACGGAGATTGTATAAAGAAACAGCTGGCGTCATATTAATAAAGGCTTGAACGGCGCGGGCACGATCTACATATTCATATACATTATCAATGGTTTTTCGATTAGGGATACCATCAAAAAATTCCAGGGTTCCGATGGGTGACCCTATTAAATCCGGAGTAAGTATGTTTTCCGGTAAAGGTGTGGTCATTTTCATGACAGGTTTCTGCGTTACCATTTTAGGCTTTTGAGCCTGAACGGTAAACATTGTTGTGGCAATAAGCGCACAACTAAGTACTGTTTTTAAGACATTTTTAGTTTTCATTTTATTTGGTTTAATAATTGCTGTTAACTTATTTTTGTTTTTATATCGACTAACATTAACTGTAGACGTTTACATTCCTAATTTTTTTGTGCGTCAATTGGATACTTTTTCATTAATTTTTTTATCGCCTTAGGAATATTTTTTGAACGCTTTTTGGTATTTTCAGTTATTGTTTTTTGATAGGTGCCCTGCCATGCCAGATTTTTAGTACCACCATCATACACATCAACAACCATAGTACCTACTTGATAATCATCTTCGCTGTACGTTGTTGTGGCACTTCCCATGCCTACACCTCCAACGCCCATGCCCCAACCACGACGCAAACCGACGCCATATCCCATGCCGCCATTAACATCGGTATAAGCGGTGGTGCTGGTTTTGTTATTTATCACAAAATAAAGTGTAATAACTACATCGGCATTATCTGTTACAAGGGTCATATTTCTTGCTGTAAATTCTTGTTTAAATGCTGCTAAAATTCGACCTTTATCGAGATCGTTAAGCAATTGATCACTGTTATCCTGCCAACCGGCAAAACTGTAGGTGCTATACTTTGTAAAATCAATTGTTTTGTCGTAGTCAGAATTTACCTGTGCATTTACTGTACTATTGGTACATGTTATTAAAACAGCACCCAATATTAATTTGAATAATTTTTTCATTTTTTTCATTTTTTTAGTGCTACTATGTATGTCATCATTTTAAAAGAGAATAGGGCATCTTGCCTGTAAAACTTTTTTACAGGCAAGACACTATCCTGACTAATCAAATTCATCAAAGAATGGAATGTTATCTAGTATTTTAAGTCTGATCGCACTTAAAATGTAATTTTCAAGCTGATAAAACTGAGCTGCTGCTTTTGACCCTGAAGATTTCTTGATTTTCTTATAATACTTGTCAATAAGCTTGTCAAGGCTTTTCTTTTG